>JANQRO010000252.1 GCA_028284525.1 Myxococcota bacterium
GGCGAAGGTGACCGCGCTGGCGCCCAACGCCCACGACATCCCCCACACCCAGCGGCGACGGGAGCGATCGCGCGGCGGCGGAGCCTCCTGGACCGCGGCGGGCTCCAGGGGGAAGGGGTCCTGCCACAGCCCCGATTCGGGCGGGCGCGGCGCAAGAGCGCGCGCCGCGACGGGCATGTGGGAACGCGCGGCGGAGTTGAAGCGCGCGGGGTTGCCCGCGGAGGATTCGTTGAGGGTGGCAATCGTCCCGGCGTCGAAGCGCTCGGCGACGGACTGGGGAACGCCCGCCGCCGCGAGGCGACGCGTCGTATACTCGACGGCCTCGTCGCGTTCCATGGGCTCGTCGAGGGAGATCTGGACGCAATCGGGCTCGAGGGCCGTCGCCAGCGATGCCGGCAGGGTCTCGGCGTTGACCGCGAGCACCGCACGGATCGCGCCTTCCGAGGCGCGGTGCAACTCGGCCAGGGCGCGGGCGCTGTCGCCCGGCAGGAGCTCGGCGTCTTCGACCAGGAGCAGGAGCGGTCGCTCCCGGGCCACCTCGAGCAAGGTCTCGCTACCGCCGAGACGACGCCCCCCCGGCAAGCGCGACGCCACCCACAGGGTGATGCCTTCGGGGTCGAGGGTGGGCACCGGCACGTGGATGCAGTGGAGCTCGTCCTCGGCGCGGCGGGCCAGAACGCGCAACAGCAACGATTTACCGACTCCCGGCGGACCGAGCAGCACCGCCATCCCGCCCTGGTGCCAAGCGGCGTCGGCGAGCGCGTCGAGGGCCCGCTCGGTGGCCCGTCGCGGGACGTACAGATTGGGATCCGACGTCGTCGCGAACGGGTCTTGGGCTTTGCTCATTCCCCCTCCCACCAGCGATCCGCGGCAGGGTACCCGCTCTGGCCGACGGATTCCGGTCGGCTCGGCCCCCGCGGGAGTTGCGGGCGGCTCCGCCTCCACGGCTCCCGCGGGTCGAGGAGAGCGCCCTCCGACCCGCCCGTCGGGCGAGATCGACTCGGGGCGGCGGACCCTGCGCGGCCGTGGACGCGCTCACCCAGCGCGCGACACTAGACGGAACCGAGCCGAGGAGGATTCCATGAGCGACCGGGTCGAGAAGAAGGACGAGGAGTGGCGCGCAACCCTCAGCCCCGAGCAGTACGCGGTGTGCCGGGAGAAGGGCACCGAACGCGCCTTCACCGGGAAGTACTGGAACACCAAAGACGACGGCGTCTACCGCTGCGTGTGCTGTGAGGCGCCGCTCTTTCACTCGGACACCAAATTCGATTCGGGCACCGGCTGGCCGAGCTTCCACTCCCCGGTCGAGCCCGACAGCATCCGCGAAGAGCAGGACCACAGCTACGGCATGATCCGCACCGAGGTCGTGTGCTCGCGCTGCGACGCGCATCTGGGTCACGTGTTTCCCGACGGGCCCCAGCCCACCGGACAGCGCTACTGCATCAACTCGGTGTCGCTGGAGTTCAACGCCGAGGGATCGCCGGAGGATTGATTCCGGCGCGCGACCCCCAGATCCCCGACCCGGTGCGCGCGGTGATGCGCGTCCTCGCGGAGGCCGGCCACGAGGTGGCCGTCGTGGGTGGCTACCTCCGCGATTGGCTGCGTGGCGAGCCCGCCGACGACGTCGACCTCGCCACGGACGCCAGCGGCGCCCAGGTGCTCGCGCTCTTCCCCCGAGCGGTGCCCATCGGCCGCGACACCGCGATGGTGCCGACCGCCGCCGGCCCGGTCGACGTCACGCCCTACCGGGCGACCGGTGGCGCAGAGCGAGTGGCCGGTGCCCACCGCGGTGCGACCGACGGCCTGCTCGCCGACCTCGCCCACCGCGACTTCACCGTGAACGCGATCGCGTGGACACCCGAGCGCGGCTGGGTCGACCCTTTCGGTGGGTGCGAGGACCTCGCCTCGGGCACGCTGCGCGCGGTGGGCTCGCTGGCGGATCGGCTCGGGGAAGACCCCCTGCGCGCGCTGCGGGCGGCGCGCTTCGTCGCAACCCTCGGGCTCACACCGACCCCGGGTCTCGCCGGGGAGATCTCCGCGTCTCGGCCGGCGCTTCGCGGCGTCGCGCCGGAACGCACACGCCGCGAGCTCGAGCGGTTGCTCCTCGGCGGCGCGGCAGGCGCCGGCCTGGCGCTGCTGCGCGAGAGCCGTGTGGAGGCCGCGATCTCCCCGCTCTCCGCCGACGACCCGGTACGTCGCTGGATCGATCTCCTCCCACGACGGCTCGAGATCCGACTCGCGGCGTGGCTGGCCGGAACCGACCCCCAGGTGACCCTGGGCCCGCTGCGCTTTGGCGAGCGCCGGATCGCGGAGGTCGCTCGACGCACCTCGCGTCATCCGATCGACGCGCGCTGCAGCGGCGCCGGGTCGAGGCGCGCGCTGCGCCACCTGTTGGCGCGCACCTCTCCCACCCTCGTCGACGACCTCATCGCGCTGCGCGAGGCCGAAACCGGCGAGCGCCTCGACGCGATCCGCGCCGACCTCGAGGCGATCGCCCGGGAGGAGCCCCCGGTGCTCGGGCGCGGCGACCTGGCCCTCGACGGCGTCGCGATCATGGAGGCGTTGGGGCTCGGCCCGGGCCGGCGGGTCGGGGAGGCGATCGGCTATCTCCTGGACCGGGTGCTCGACGACCCGAGCCTGAACACCGCCCCGCAGCTCCGCCACTGTCTCGACACCTGGCGCCGGGAGAACTCGTGATCCACTTCGGCTTCTGGATCGACGCCCGCAACCCGTCGCGCTGGCGGGCCGAGCCCGGGCACCACGTGGCCTCACTCCTCGAGCGGGTGGAGCAGGTCGAGGCCCTCGGCTGGGACGCGGTCTGGCTGTCCGAGCAGATCTTCGTGCGCGACGGCGAGAGCGCCGCGTCGCTCCCGCTCTGCGCGGCGGCCGCCGCGCGTACCGAGCGCATCCGCATCGGCACGGGCGTCCTCCCCCTCCCCTACCTGAATCCGGTGCGCGTCGCCGAAGACGCCGGCACCCTCGACCTGCTCTCGACCGGTCGCTTCCAGTTGGGCGTCGGCCTGGGCGCGCGCAACGCCGTCCCGCCCGGCGCCGATGCCGCGCTGCGCGACCGGGGCCCCCGGGCCGACGAGGCGATCCAGATCGTGCGGCGTCTTCTCGCCGGGGAGACCCTCGACTTCGCGGGCGACTACTTCCAGTACGAGGGTCTCGAGGTGCACCCCCAACCGCTGCAACAACCGCTCCCGGTGTGGGTGGGCGGCGCCTCCGCGGCGGCCGCCCGGCGCGCCGGCGAGCTCGCAGACGGCTGGATCGGCGTCGGGGCCATCGCGCCTTGGGTGGAGGAGGCGCAGCGCGCCGCCGAGGCGAGCGGGCGCGACCCGGGCCGGCTCGCCATCGCGGGGGGTCTTCCCGGACTCCTCGTCGCCCGCGACCCCGACGCCCGCTGGCGCGAGGCCCGCGATCACTTCGCCTATACCTACGAGGTCTACGGCGACTGGTTTCGCGAGCTCGGTTGGGAGGCGCCGCCCGGCGAGGACGGTGCCCCGACGATGAGTCCCGAGCAGACGATCGACGCGATCCGTCGCTACGCCGATGCCAACCACATCACGCACTTTCTGAGCTTTGGCGCACCGCCGGGGCTTCCCGGGTCCTGGGCCGAGGAGCACCTCGAGCTGATGGCGCGCGACGTGATACCCGCCTTTCGCTGAGGAGCCGGCATGCCCCCTCTCGAAGTCGTCGTCTATTCGGATTTCCTGTGTCCTTGGTGTTTCAACGTCTACACCAAGCTCGAATCCGTGCGCGCGGCACTCGAAGCCGCCTGGGGGGAAGCGATCCACTTCGACTGGCGGGCCTATCTGTTGCGCCCCGTCGAAAAGCCCGACCGCGACCTCGAACGGTTCCGCGTCTACACCGAAGGGTGGCGCCAGGTCGCCGAGGACGAGCCACGTGCGGGCTTTCGCGTCTGGACCGGGGACGCGCGGCCGCCGAGCCACAGCCTGCCGGCCCACCTGGTGGCCAAGGCCGCCCACACCCTCGGTCCCGAAGCGGGCGCGGCGATGCGGGAGCGGCTCTTCCGCGCCTACTTCTGCGAGAGCCGGGACATCAGCGCCGACGACACATTGCGCGCGCTCTGGGACGAGCTCGATCTGCCGGCGGAGCGCTTCGAGACGCGTCGCGACGCCGACCTGGAAACGCGCGTCCTGGCCGAGCACGAGGAGGCGATGGAGTGCGGCGCGACGGGCGTGCCCGCCGTGCGGATGGCCGAACAGGATTTCGTGTTGATGGGCGCACAGCCCGAGGCGATGTACACGCGTTGGTTCGAGCGTGCCCGCGCCGCGCGCGACGTCGAGTAGAGGAGGATCCGGGGCCAAGG
>JANQRO010000263.1 GCA_028284525.1 Myxococcota bacterium
GGCCGTGGCGCTCGAGCTGGGCACGGGCTTCGTGCCGGCACGCAAGCCGGGCAAGCTGCCGTACACCACCGAGGCCGTGACCTACGAGCTCGAGTACGGCACCGACACCGTCGAGATCCACGCCGACGCCCTGCGCTCCGGAGAGCGGGTGCTCCTGGTGGACGACCTGATCGCCACCGGGGGGACCGCCGCGGCGGCGCTCCGCCTGGCCCAGAAGGTCGGCGCCGAGGTGGTGGGCTGCGCCTTTCTGGTCGAGCTCGAGGCGCTGGGGGGCCGGGGTGTGCTCGGCCACCCCGAGCAACACGTGCTGCTGACGCTTTGATGGCTTTTCAAGGCCCCCGCCACGGGTGTACCCTGGCGCTTTCAAAGGAGGCCTTGGAATGGCGAGCGTCAACGTGAAGGAAGAGGTGGCTGCGTCGGCCGATCAGGTCTGGCAGATCATGGCGGATTTCGGCGGCATCGATAAATGGGCCGACCCGAACCTGATCAAGAGCTGCGAATCGGACGGCAACAGTGCGGGCGCCGTACGCACGATCACCCTCGCCGACGGCGCGGTGATCCGCGAGCGTCTCGAAGCGATCGACTCCGACGCCCGGCGCTTTACCTACTCCATCCTCGGCGAGTGCCCGCTTCCGGTGAAGGACTACGTGGCGACCGCCAAGGTCACGGAGACCGGTTCCGGTAGCTGCCAGGTCGATTGGCAGAGCACCTTCGAGCCCGTCGGCTCCGCCGGGGAAGCAGAGAAGATCGTCCAGGGGGTCTACACGGGCGGCGTCGCGGGGATTCGCAAAGCCCTCGGGATCTAGCGGAGCGACGCCGTGGACCTCGGGCTGCTCTTCACCGGGGGGGGCATGCGGATGGCCGAGCTCGTGGAGCTCGGCCGCCGCGCAGAGGTCCACTCGATCGACGCGCTCTACCTCGCCGAGGCTTGGCGCAGCGGCTTCGTCCCGCTGACGGCCCTGGCGGCGGCGACGGAGCGGGTCCGGCTCGGGCCCTACGTGCTGAACGCCTACGGGCGCAGCCCCTTCGTCACGGCGATGGCGGCCGTCGACCTCGACGAGTTCTCGGGCGGCCGGCTGGTGCTCGGCGTCGGCGGCGGGAACAAGGTCATCAACGAGGTCTGGCAGGGCATCCCCCACGCCCGCGTGCTCACCAAGATGGAGGAGTACGTGACGGTGCTGCGCCAGGCGGCGCGCACCGCCCTCGGCGAGCGGCTCGACTTCCAGGGCCAGGTGCACGAGATGCACTGGACCCCCTCGGTCGACCCGATCCGCCCCTTCCCGGTGATCCTCGCCGGGATCTTCCCGCGCATGCTGCGCGTGGTGGGTCGCTGCGCCGACGGCCTCGCCGCCGGGGCGGTGATCTCGGCGGAGTACCTGCGCGACGTGATGAAGCCCGCCGTCACCAAGGCGGCGCCCGACGCCGACCGCGACCCGGGCGAGCTCCGCTTCTACTGCGGCTCCTTCCTCGCGGTCGACGCCGACCGCGAGCGGGCCCGGCGCCGGGCGCGGGAGGCGATCTGCGCGCTCTTCGACCCGCTCCCGCACCCCTACTACGAGTTCACGCTGCGCGAGCAGGGGTTCTCGGCCGCCGCCGACGCGGCGTTGCAGTTCATGCCCGACGGAGCGCTCGAGCGCGCCGTCGAGGCGATCCCCGACGAGGCGATCGACCGCGTGGCGATCGCCGGCACCCCCGACGAGTGTCGGGCGCGCCTCGCCCAGTACGAGGGCATCGCCGACGAGCTCGTCCTCGTGAACGTCACGCCGCCGCCCGAGGGCGACCCGGGGGCGGCCTACGACGAGGTGTTCGCTCTGGCCCAAGCGTTTCGCGCTTAGCCCACACAAGGAGACTCCGATGTCCACGACCCCGGTCGACACCACGAACGCGATCGATGCCGATGGTCACGTCCTCGAGCCGCCGGACCTGTGGCTCAACTATCTCGAGGATCGCTACCGCGATCGCGCGATCCGTATCGAGACGGACGAGAACGGCTACGAGATCTACCTCTGGGACAACAAGCCCTCTCAGCTCGTGCAACCGGGCTTCGCGGGCATCCTCGGCGCGATGGGGGCCCCCGACATCCTGCCGAGCGTCGAGCGGACCTGGGAGACGGGCTCGCCCCTCGCCGCCTACGACGCCGCCGCGCGGGTGAAGCACTGCGACGAGCAGGGCCTGGCCGCCGCCGTGCTCTACCCGACCACGGGGCTGCTCTGGGAGGCCGAGGTGAGCGACCCGGAGCTCTCGATCGCCTACGCGCGCGCCTACAACCGCTGGATCGTGGACATGTGCTCGGAGGCCCCGAATCGCCTCTACGCCATCGCCCACATCCCGCTGGCCGACGTCGACCTCGCCGTCGACGAGCTCCAGCGCGCGGTGAAGGCCGGGTGCAAGGGCGCCATGGTGCTCCCCTTCACCTGGACCAAGAAGGCCCACGGTCATCCCTACTACGACAAGCTCTGGGCCACGGCGCAGGACCTCGACGTGCCGATCGCGCTGCATCCCTCCTTCGAGCCGCTCCAGTTCTCCCAGTTCGGGCGTTTCGAGGAGTTGATGCCCAAGGCTCCGATCGACTTCAGCTTCTACTTCGACGTGCTCGTCGTGCAGGCCATGCAGCAGGCCTTCGTCTCGCTGTTCAACTACGGGGTCTTCGAGAAGTTCCCGAAGGTGAAGGCCGTGGTCCTCGAGTCGCAGGCGGGCTGGATCGGCCAGCTCCTCGACCGGATGGACGCCGTCTGGGAGGGACCGCTCAAGGCGACCACCGAGCTCAAGCATCCCCCGCGCTTCTACTTCGATCGCCAGTGCTGGATCTCGGCGGATCCCGACGAGCGGGCGCTCTCGAACCTGATCGATTACGTCGGGGCGGACAAGTTCTTCTGGGCCTCCGACTTTCCGCACCCGGACCACACCGAGCGCTACATGGAGCGGCTGGCCGGGCTGATCGAGCCGCTCGGCCAAGCCTCGCGGGACAAGGTCATGCACGAGAACGTGACCGCGGTGTACAAGCTCGACTAGGGCCCCCACCGCCGCCCGCGCCCGCGATTCGGGGTGCCGCCAAGGGCGCTGCGACGCGTACCGCTTCGCCGCGCCCCACGGGCGCCCACGCGGCTAGGCGGCGGGCCGGACGGCGTTGCCGCCGCCGCGTTTGGCGTCGTAGACCCCGTTGTCGGCGCGTTCGAGCAGGGCGAGGGGGTTGTCGCCGGGGTTGGCCAGGGCGAGGCCGCCGCTGGCCGTGACCGGCGAGGCCGGGAAGAGCTGTTGGCCGACCCGGTGGACCCGCTCGACCAGTCGCCGCGCGGTGGCGTTGGCGTCTTCTTCGCGGGTGTCGGCGAGGACGACGACGAACTCGTCTCCCCCGTAGCGGCCCACCGCATCGCTCGCGCGGGTGCCGCGTCGCAGGGCCTCGGCGATCGCCTGGAGCAGACGATCGCCCTCGATGTGGCCGTAGCGGTCGTTGACGTCCTTGAAGCCGTCGAGATCCACGAGCAGCAGCCCGGTCGTGTGGCCGCGGCCGGCTCGCGCGAGCTCGATCTCCAGACGATCGAAGATGCCCCGACGGTTCAGGAGGTTGGTGAGGGGGTCGCGCTGGGAGAGGTCTTCGAGACGTCGGATGGCGTCGCCGAGACGCGTCTCGACGTCGCGCCGCCGGCGGATCTCGTCGAAGAGACGTCGGTGGCTCTGCATCCGGCAGTGCACGAGCACGAGGGCCACCACCCCGGAGGCCGTGAGGACGAAGGCGAAGCGCACCAGACCCTGGGCCCCGCCGATCGGATAGGCCACGGCGGCCCACGCCGCGCTCGTGACCGCGAGGATCGCGAGCTGCCAGCGCATCGAGAGCACCACCGATCCGGTGCCCAGGAGCAGGATCACCAGGTAGTGGGTGTAGAAGAGGTCGCCCACCAGGTGCAGCGAGTAGAGCGCATTCGCCAGCAGCACCGAGGCGCTCAGGGCGAGGAGCCAGTGGGCGCGGTGGGTCGGGACCAGCTCGGTGCGGATCAGCACGAAGAGACCCACGAAGAAGGCGACGACGGCCAGGTTGGCGCTCGCCAGCAACAGCACGCCCTGGCTTCCGAGGGGGAGCCACGGGTCGAGCACGTTGTACAGCGCGAAGGCGACGAAGAGGAGGGCGAGCGCGGCGGCGCTCGGCTGGAGACGTTCCAGGACGATGTGCTGGAAGGCACCGTCGAGGGTGTCCCTTCCGCTGGCGACGTCGTCGGCGCCCGCCTCGAGGTCGGACGTGCCGGTCACAGGCGCCGTGGCCGGTACGGCTTCCGAGTCGGGGCCCGCGTCGACGGGCGCGTCAGATTCGAGCATGCATCCACCTGGGCTTGTCGCGCCCGCCTCGCGTCCCTGGATGGATCGTCTCGAATCGGCTTCGCCCTAAGGGTTATTTCTCACATTGTTTCGGTGAGTTACACCTATTTTGCTAGAGCGATGGTTCCATCTTGCACGAGCCGCGCGACCGCGTCGCCGTCGAGGCCCAAGTCGCGGCGCAGGATCTCGTCGGTGCCCTCGCCGAGTACCGGGGCCGCCCGCAGCGGCACCTCGCTCTCCGAGAGCCGGGCCGCCCAGCCGAGGATCTCCACCGGCCCCTCTCGCGGGTGCTCGACGGTCTGGATGAAGTCGCGGGCGCGCAGGTGCTCGTCGCGGAAGAGGTCGGCGGTGTCGGCGATCGCGCTACAGGGGACCCCGACGTCGGCGAGGAGCTCCATCGCCTGTTGCTTGGTCTTGGTCTCGGTCCACGCCCGGATGATCGGGCGCAGCTCGTCGCTCGCCTTGAGACGTCCATCCCGCGAGCGGAAGCGCTCGTCTTCGCTGAGCTCGGGGCGCCCGATCGTCTTGGCGAGGGCGTCGAACATGCGGTTGGTGGCGACGGCGATGTAGATGTAGTCGTTGGGGCCGCCCGGTGCGCACGGGTAGAGCTCGATGTCCGCGCTCATGCCCGTCCCGCTGCGCTGCACCGCCTTGTCGCCAAAGCCCATCCCGATCGCCACCATCGTGCGCATGTAGTAGGTCATGGCCTCCTGCATCGAGATCTCGATGCGCTGGCCCTTCCCGGTGCGCAGCCGCTGGACGTAGGCCGCGAGGATCGCGATCGCGAGCTGGACCCCGGTGCCGGTGTCGCCGATCGTCGGTCCCACCCGCATCGGCGGACCGTCGGGCTCGCCGGTCACCGAAAAGGCTCCGGCCGCCGCCTGGGCCACCATGTCGAAGCACTTGTAGTGCGACTTGGGGCCGTCGCTGCCGAAGCCCTTGACGCTCGCGTAGATCAACCCGGGGTGTTCGGCGCACACCCGGTCGGCGCCGAGGCCGAGCTTCTCGAGCACGCCGGGCCCGTAGTTCTCGACGAACACGTCGTAGTGGGGCACGAGCTTCATCAGCAGCCCGTGGCCGGCCTCGCTCTGGAGGTCGATCGCGACGCTTCGCTTGTTGCTGTTCCAATAGGTGAAGTACGGGGAGAAGTCGTCTCCGCTGCCGAGGCCACGCCCGGGCTCGCCTTCGCCCGGCCGTTCGACCTTCACCACTTCGGCGCCCAGCCACGCGAGGGCTTGGGTGCAGGAGGGCCCCGCTTCGTACTGGGTGAGGTCCAGAATTCGCATCCCGTCGAGTGCCGGCATCTCTCGTCCTCCTGACCCGGGACAGTAGCTCTCCCGGCGGCGCCGCCCCCGATTCAGGCGTCGAACCAGCCCCGGGGCGGGTCGTGGACGGGAAGGCCCCGCAAGCGCGCGCGGGGCGCCCGGCGCGGGGGCATGCCGGCGCGGTGCACCCACAGGATCACACGGCCGCGCTGCCCCGCGGCGGGCGCCAGGAGCTCGAGCATTCGCGCGTCGTCGGCGTCGCCGTAGGGGCCGCGGCGGTCGAGGTGGTAGGCGACGATCTGGGGCAGGTGGTAGTCCTCGAGAGGCACGGCATCGGCGTCCCCCAGGCCGCGCAGCAGGAGCGAGCGCGCCGTCCACACCCCGACGCCGCGCAGGCTTCGCAGGCCGCGTTCGGCAGCGCCGGGGCCCTGTTCGGCCAGCCGCTCGAGCCGCGCCGCGCGAAACCCGATTTCGCGCAGCACCTCGGCGCGGCGCGGGGCGATACCGAGGGGCACCAGCGAAGCCGGGGGGAGCTCGGCCAGGACCGCCGGGTCCAGCGGAAGACACAGCCCGTCGAAGGGTCCCGGGGCGGGCTCGGCGTGGCGGCGCAGGAGCGCGTGGTGCGCGCGCCGCGCCTCTTTGCCGGCCACCAGCTGTTCGAGGACGATGAGTACGAGCAGGTCGACGAGGCGGGGCGCGCGCAGGAGCCGCAGCCCGCGCCCGGCGCGCGCGAGGGTCCGAAAGGACTCCGGCAGGGTGTCGTCGGCCGGGGGGAGGTCGGCCAGGCCGCACCACGCGGGCGCTGCGTCGAGGACCCACTCCGCGCCCGGTCCCCACGCGCGGCAGCGGAGACGCTCGTCCCGGTGAACACACTCGAGCGTCGCGGGCCCCTCGGGCCCGATCGCGCAACGGACCACCGCGCCGCGCCCGAGCCGGGCGCTCGGATCGCCCGGGCCGGAGAGCTGCATGGTGTGACAGGTCACGAGGTCGAGGCGAGCCGGGGCGCGAAACTCCCGTTCCAGGGGTCGCGCGCTCATCGCCACGGCTCCGCGGCACGACCCGACCCGCGGGATTCGCGTCCGAGGGGCTGCGATACCGTGGGCGGATGGCGTGGTGGCGGCGCGCTCGCCGTTGGTGGCTGGGGCGGCATCCGATTCCGGACGCGTGGGCGCAGATCATCGACGACGACGTGCCCTTCGCGGCGGCGCTCCCCGCGGCCGAGCGCGAGCGACTCCTCGCCCTCACCTCCGTCTTCGCCCGCGAGAAGCGCTTCGTCGGCGCAGCGGGGATGGAGGTCGACGACCGCGTGCGCGTCGTGATCTCGGCGACGGCGGCGCGTCTCGTCCTGCACCTCCACCTCGGCTACTACGACCGGGTCTACGAGATCGTCGTGGTGCCCGAGCCCTACCGGCGACCCGACCAAGAGCACTGGGTCGCCGGAGAGGCCCACGCCGGCGGCTCGGTCGTGCTCGCGTGGAGCGCGGTCGTCGCCGGTCTCGCCAACCCCTTCGACGGGCGCGACACCGCGTCGCACGAGTTCGCCCACCTCCTCGACGCCGAGGACGGCGCCTTCGACGGCACCCCGACGCTGCGCGCCCTCGGCCACTACCGGCCCTGGGCGACGGTGATGGATCATCACTTCCGCGCCCTGCGCCGCGGCCGGAAGCGCCGTCACAAGGTGCTGCGTCACTACGGCGCCACCAACGAGGCCGAGTTCTTCGCCGTCGCCACCGAGGCCTTCTTCGAGAAGTCGTCCCAGATGAAGCGCCACACCCCGGACCTCTACGAGGAGCTGCGACGCTTCTACCGCCACGACCCCGCCGCCTAGACCGGCCCGTCTACTGGATCTCGAAGTCGAAGACGAGGATCTTCTCGAGATAGGGGTCCAGGGCTTCGACGAAGGCCTGGTGCGCGGGGTGGGGCCCGTAGGCGCGGACGTCGTCGAGCTTCTCGAAGGTCGAGACAAAGCAGTGGGTATAGCCCTCGGTGTGGGTGCTGACGCCGCCCTCGGGGCCCCACTCGAAGCGCTGCATCGTGTCGATCTTCCCGGGGAGCGAGCGGTACTGCTCGATCAGCTGCGCGATCTGGGCGTCCTCGGTCTCCGGTCGAAAGGCCATCATGACGACGTGTCGGATCTGGGCCATGGCGTCTCCACGCGTTGTGGGTTCGGGGGACGCCGGGACGCTATCGCGTTTCCCGCGACGCGGCGGTCGACCGCTGCTGCGGTGGGGTCGGCGGCTGCGGTGGGGACGGGCGGGCCCCGGTGTTTCACGCCGGGCTGCGGCACCTTGTGGCGTCCCGCGAGGAGGCCCGCGATGCCGAGCGTCACGATCGACGACCAGCCGGTCCACTACCGCGAGGTCGGCGCGGATCGCGACGGCGTGCGCGTGCTCTACGTCCACGGGACGGGTTGCGACGGACGGGTCTGGGAGCGGCATCTGGGCGCGCTCGTGGGGCACCACGGCGTCGCGATCGATCTGCCCGGGCACGGTCAGTCGGGCGGCCGCGGCTTTCGCGGGGTCGCCGGCCACGCCCACGTGGTGGTGTCCCTCGCCGTCCGACTCGGGTGGAGCGACTTCGCGGTCGGCGGCCACTCGCTCGGGGGCGGGATCGCGCTGGCTGCGGCGCTCTATTGGCCCGAGCGGATTCGCGCGCTCCTGATGATCGGGAGCGGTGCGCGACTGCGGGTCGACCCGGCGATCCTCGAGGCGGCACGCCGCGAAGCCGCGGGCGAGACGGTCGCCGGCGACCCGCGGCTGGGCTTCGCCGCCGCGACGCCCGACGCCGTCGTCGAGGCGGTGAACCGCGGGCGCGCCGACGCCGACCCGGTGGTGACCTACCGCGACTGGATCGCCGACGACACCTGCGACTTTCTCTCCCGGGTGTCGGCGGTCCGGGTGCCGACCCTGGCTCTGTGCGGCGACGAAGACCGGCTCACCCCGCCCAAGTACCACGAGTATCTCCGCGACCACATGCCGCGTTGTCGGCTCGAGGTGATCGCCGGCGCGGGGCACTGGAGCTTTGCCGAGCAACCCGCGTCCTTCGATCGCGCCGTCGGCGCGTTTTTGGACTCCCTCTCCCCTCGGTCGTGAGGATCCGATGAGTGACGAACGCGTGACGGTGGGCTTCGTGGGGATCGGCCGAATGGGGGAGGGGATGGTGCGCAACCTCCTCGCTGCGGGACACCCGGTGTCGGTGTACAACCGCAGCGCCGCGCGCGCGGAAGCGCTCGCCGCCGACGGCGCTCGCGTGGCCGCGTCGCCGGCCGACGCGGCGGCCGGCGCCCCCCTCGTCATCAGCATCCTCGCCGACGACGCCTCGACGGAGGCGATGACGACGGGTCCGGAGGGGATCGCCGCGGGGCTCGCTCCCGGTGGCGTGCACGCCTGCATGGCGACCATCAGCGTGGAGCTGGGACGTCGGCTCGCGGCCGCCCACGCCGAGGCGGGACAGGGCTACGTCTCGGCGCCGGTCTTCGGGCGTCCGCCCGCCGCGGCCGCAGGGGCGCTCTTCGTGGTCGCCGCGGGACCCGAAGACGCCCTCGGGCGCTGCGCACCCGCCTTCGACGCGATGGGGCAACGCACCTTCGAGGTGGGCCACGACCCCGTGATGGCGAACATCGTGAAGATCGGCGGGAACTTCATGCTGGCCTCGCTGATCGAGACCCTCGGCGAGGCCTTCGCGCTCACCCGGCGCTACGACGTGGACCCCGACCGCTTTCTGGAGATTCTCACCGGCACGGTATTTCCCGCGCCCGTCTACAAGATCTACGGCGAGATGGTGGCGAGCGATCGCTACGAGCCGGCGGGGTTCAAGCTGCCGCTGGGGCTCAAGGACGTGGGGCTCGCCCTCGAGGCTGCGCAGGCGCGTACCGTCCCCATGCCGATCGGCAGCCTGGTCCGCGACCAGTTCCTCACGGCGCTGGCGCGTGGCTACCACGAGTTCGACTGGGCCGGGTTGGGACGCGTGTGCGCCGAGGACGCCGGGCTCCCCGTGCGGCAGGAGGGCGAGGACGCCGGGCTCCCCGTGCGGCAGGAGGGCGACGACGCGGAGCTCCCTGTGCGGGAGGGGGGCGAGTGAAGCCGCTTGCATCGGAGATCGCCCGGGGCGCATGATGCGGAAGGCCGCCTCAGGCCACGAGGAGCGAAGACCGTGCAAGAAGATCACGTGTACAAGTCGATCGAGCTCACCGGATCGTCCACCACTACCGTCGACGACGCGGTGCGCAACGCGGTGGCGAAAGCGTCGAAGAGCCTGCACAACCTGCGCTGGTTCGAAGTCACCGAGATCCGCGGCGGGATCCGGGACGGCTCCGTCTCGCACTGGCAGGTCTCGATGAAGGTGGGCTTTACGCTCGACGACTGAGGCGCGGCGCGGCGGACTAGCGCGACCGACGAGGCCCGCGCGATCATCGCCTCCCATGGGGTCTTCCCGGACGTCCGGCGAGCGCGGGGGCGAGGTCCGCGCACCGAGCCTCGTGGTCGACGACGAGCACTACGCGGAACAGTTCCCGCTCGCCCCGATCGACGACTACATGATCCACCAGACCCCGGATCCGGTGCGGATCGCGTGGTCGAGCGATCCGCGGGTCTATGAGCGGTACTGGGCGATCTGCCACGACGACGTTGGCGACGTCCTCCTCGTGACCGGCGGGAGCTTCTACCCGAACCTCGATACCGCCGAGGCCTTCGCCATCCTGAACGTGCGGGGGCAGCACGCCTCGGTGCGTGCCTTCCGCCGGCTCGGCGCCGACCGGATGGATCTCCGGGTCGGGCCGATCGCGCCCACCATCGTGCGCGGGCTGCGTCACTGGCACTACCACCTCGGCGAGAACGACTACGGGCTGCGTTTCGACCTCGACTGGTACGACGAGCGACGCCAGATCTACCACGCCTCCCAGGCGCCGGCGGGGACGCCCAGCCCGAAGGGGCGTCAGAGCGACGTCACCGCGGGCTTCGAGGGCTTCGGCACCGCCGAAGGCTGGGTCGAGCTCGACGGCGTGCGTCACGAGTTCGACCGCACCCGGCTCCGCGGGACCCGCGACCGACACTGGGGGGTGGGGCGCGGAGTCGGGGGGCCGGCCTTCCACTTCGGTCGCAAGCTCCGGCCCGGGTGGATCGGCGGCAACTGGATCGCGTTTCGCGACTTCGCCATTTGGGGCAATACCGTCCTCTACCACTACGGCGACCCGCGGCCGGGGATGGGGCGCGTGGTCGAGACCCGACGGCGGCTGCGCTTCGAGCCCGAGACGAAGCTCTTCGTCGAGGGCATCCTCGACTACACCCTCGACGACGGGTCGACCAAACAGGTGCACTTCGAACGTCTGGGCCAGCAGACGGCCTACATGCGCTGCGGTCTCTACGGCGGGACCCCGGAAGGCAACGTCTACCAGGGCCAGTACGTGGGAGACGAGGTGGTCGAGGGCGACCGCTACGACCTCTCCGACCCGGGCGTGCGTCGCGCGCTCTCGGGACTCAACGAGCACCACTGTGTCGTCACCTGCGACGGGGAGACCACGACGGGGATCCTCCAGCCCGTCGAGCCCGACGCCTACGAGATGTGCGCTCAGGGGCGCCCGGGCTGGAGCTTTCTCGAGTGAACGAGGCGCTCGCGGAGGGGCTGCAGCGGCTGGTCGCGCGCGACGTTCCCGGGGCGTCGGCCGTGGCGGTCGAAGGCCTCGCGCCGCTCTCGGGGGGAAACGCGCGCTCGGCCTGGTCCTGCGACGTCGCCTGGCGCGAAGCCGGTGCCGAGCACCGCAGGGAGTGCGTGCTGTTGCTGCAGGCGCAGGCGGGTCAGCTCGAGCGGGCCCTGGCCCCCGAGTTCCACACCCTGGCGGCGCTCGAGAGAAGCGCGGTCCCGACGCCTGCGGCCTACTGGCTCGACGAGGACGGGGCGCTGCTCGGTGCGCCGGGCTTTGCGATGGAGCGGATCGCCGGCGACACCGCGCTGCGCGAGCTCCTCGATCCCGCCCACACTCCCAGTCGCGACGTCGCGCTGGGCCTGGCCGATGCGGCGGCCGCGCTCCACCGGGTCGATCCCCGCGCGGTGGCGGGTGTGCTCCCGCCGGCCGACGCGGCCACCGTGGCCCGGGAGCAGGTGCGGGAATGGGAGGCGCTCTTCCGCGCCCACCGCATGGAGCCCCTGCCGGCCCTCGGGGAGGCGTTTCGGTGGCTCGTCGCCCACGCCCCGCCGGCGGCGCGACTCTCCATCGTCCACGGCGACTTCCGTTTCGGGAACGTCGTGCACCGGGGCGGCGCGCTCCGCGGGCTCCTCGACTGGGAGATGACCCACCTGGGTGACCCCTGCGAAGACCTCGCCTGGGCGTATCGCACCCTCTGGTCCCCCGTCGCGCACCTCTCCGCCGACGAGTTTCTCGAGCGATACCGCGCGGCGGGGGGTCCCGACTTCGCCGAGGGGACCCTCCACTTCTACCAGCTCTTCGCGGAGGTCAAGCACGCCGTGATCTCCCTCACCGGTGCCCACGCCTTCGCGAGCGGACGGAGCGCCAACCTGCGCCTCGCCGATCGCATGACCTGGGTGCCCGAGTGTCTGGAGCAGTTCATCGCCGGGTGCCCGGACTTCGGACTCCGCGGGCAAGGCCGGTGATCCGTCCGGCCGTGGGTGAGCTCCTGCGCGGGGTCGCCGCCCAGCTCGATGCGAGCGTCGTCCCCGAGCTCGTCTCGGGAAGCGCCGCGCGCAACCAGACGCGGGCGGCGATCGCGGTCCTGCGCCGCATCGCGGGAGTGTGGGACGAGGTGGTTCCATCCCTGCTCGCCGACCTCGCCGACCTGGAAGGGGCGTTGTGTGCGGCGGCGGATCGTCTCGAGCGCGGCGACCCGCGCCGCGCGGCCCTGCTCGAGGCGCTCGACGCGGCACCCGCGCTGGATGCGGGTCTCGCGACCTACGCTCCCGCGGCCGCGCGTCACGAAGCGATCCAGGACGCCTTCGACGCCGCCCTGGCCGCGCTCGGCGGCGACGCCTCCGGCGCGGCGGCGAACGCCCGGCAGGAGCTCCTCGCTGCGCTCCGGCGGTCGGTGGCGCGGAGCCGCAGCCTGAGCGGGCGCTAGCCCTTCTCAGGCCTCGATCTTCTCCACGTAGTCGAGCACCTCCTGGACCGTGAGCAGGTCGGCGTACTTCTGCTCCATGTCGAAGAGGTTGGCTTCGTGGGGCCCGAGCGCGCGGTCGCCGACGCCGTCACGCGCGACGACCGTGCGAAAGTTGTGACTCATCGAGTCGACCACCGACGCCCGCACGCAGCCCGAGGTGGTGCAGCCCGTGACGATCACGGTGTCGACGCCGCGCCCC
>JANQRO010000278.1 GCA_028284525.1 Myxococcota bacterium
TGGGCGCGACAGCTCGAGGCGCGGGGCCGCCCGGCGGCCTCCCTCTTGGCCGCCTACGCCAGTGCCCTCCGCGCCCGCGGCGTGCGCTTCGAGCGCGAATGGAGAGCCGGTGAGTAGCGACGTCTCGGACGGCCCCTTCGCCCGCACGATCGGCACGATGAACGCGGTCGGGACGCTCTGGATCGCCGCGCTCATGGTGGGAATCAACGCCGACATCGTCGGGCGCGAGCTCTTCGGCGCGCCGATCCGCGGCGTCACCGAGCTGGTGTCGCTCTCGATCGTCGGGATCGTGTTCCTCCAGCTTCCCCACGCCCTCTACGCCGGTCGGCTGACCCGCAACGATGCGCTGCTCCGCCGCCTCGGGGAGCGACACCCGGCGCTGGTCCAGCGGCTCGAGACCGCCTGGGCGCTTCTCGGCGCCGCGCTCTTCGGCGCCCTCGCGGCGGCCGGGAGCGCGCCCGTCGCGAAAGCGCTCCGCATCGGCGAGTACGTCGGCGCCCTCGGAGATTTCACCGCACCGACCTGGCCGATCCGCGCGCTGATCGTCGTCGGCAGCGCCGCGACCGCGGGGAGCTTCCTCCTGGCCCTGTGGCGGCCGCCGCGTTGAGCGAGTTCGCCATCGGCGTCCTGCTGCTGCTCGGGCTCGTCGCGCTGATCGCGGCGGGCGCGCACGTCGCGGTCGCGCTCGCGGTGCTCTCGGTGCTCGGCGTCGGCCTGCTCCGCGGCGACCTGTGGATGGGCTTCGAGCTCCTCGCTCTCACCGCCTACGACGCAATCGCCCACCACGTCTTCGGCGTCGTGCCGCTCTTCGTCCTGATGGGGTTCCTGGTGAACGCTTCCGACCTCGGCCGCGACAGCTTCGGGGTCGCCCACCGCGTGTTCGGCCGGGTGCGGGGTGGCCTCGGGGTCGCCACCGTCGCCGCCAACGCGGTCTTCGCGGCGATCACCGGGATCTCGATCGCGTCGGCCGCGGTCTTTACCCAGGTGGCGGTGCCGGCGATGCGGAGGCTCGGCTACACGCCGCGCTTCTCGGTCGGCGTGGTCGCCGGATCCTCGGTGCTCGGGATGTTGGTCCCGCCGAGCCTTCTGCTGATCGTCTACGGCCTGCTCGCCGAAGTGTCCATCGGGGCGCTCTTCCTCGCGGGCGTGGGACCGGGGCTCCTCCTCGCCGCCGCGTTCGCCACGCTCATTCTCGTGATGGCGAGGCTGGCGCCCGCGGCGGTGGGTGGCGTGTTGGCTGACGCCGCGGGGGCGCCCCCGGTGCCCTGGCGCCGCGGGCTCGCGGCCCTCGCCCAGGTGGCCGCCCTGGGCAGCCTGGTACTCGGTGGCATCTACGGCGGCTGGTTCACGCCGAGCGAGGCGGGCGCGGTCGGAGCGCTGGCGTCGTTGGGGATCGCCCTCGCCCGCGGGTCGCTCCGCGAGGGTCGCCTCTGGGCGGTGTTGGTCCAGACCGGGCACACCACCGTCTCGATCTGCGTCCTGATCATCGCGGCGAACTGCTTCGCTCGTGTCCTCGCCCTCTGCGGGTTGCCCCAGGCGCTCCTGGGAACCCTCGAGGCCTTCGAGCTCGGTCCCGCGGCCTTCTTGCTCGGCTATCTGGGTGTGCTCATCGCCCTGGGGACGGTGCTCGACTCGACGTCGATCCTGCTGATCGCCGTGCCGCTCGCGCTGCCCGCAATGGGTGCTCTC
Organism: Myxococcota bacterium; assembly: GCA_028284525.1. Classification (GTDB taxonomy): domain Bacteria; phylum Myxococcota_A; class UBA9160; order UBA9160; family PR03; genus JANQRO01. Next base: position 1,690 of record JANQRO010000278.1, read on the forward strand.
GCTCTGGATCCCGTCTGGGTGGGGGTGCTCACCGTGCTGGCCGTCGAGGTGGGTCTCCTGACGCCACCCCTCGGAATCGCCGTCTACGTGATCCACGGCTCGCTCCGCGACGAGGAGATCCCGCTTCGGGACATCTTCGTCGGCGCCGCACCCTTCGCCGTCACCATGGTGTTCGTGCTGGCCGCGGTCGCCATCTGGCCCGAGATCAGCCTCGGATGGGTCCGCTGAGCGAGGAGTGGGGCACCCGTTTGTCCTTGGGTGGGTAAGCCGAGGGTCACGACCGGCAACTGCGCGCAAGTGCCCCCGCTAAGCCCCTGGCGACCTCCCACTACCTGCTGGCACGGGTGTTGCTACCTGAATGTCGTGATTCGACGAGGGAATTTCCCCCGTGGGGAAGCCGCGCCGCCGCGGTGAGATTTTCTGGACGGAGGGTCCAAATCTTCGTGGCGGCCACTATGATCAAGCGAAGGAGAGCCCACCAATGAAGCGGTCTTTGTTTGCAGCACTCGGGTTGAGCCTGTTCCTGGTGGCGGGCAACGCCCACGCCGTGCTGTTCCAGTTCTACACGGAGAGCCCGTTGGGGGATGAGATCTGTCCCAACGCCGAGGCCCCGGCACTCCCCGCCTGTCCGGCCAACGACATCGACTCGGTCGCCGACGGCAATGGGGACGGCGTGTTGTCCTTCTCGAACGGCGGGATCACCGTCATGGCGGAGGAGATCACGGACGGGTCCCACCTGTACGCCGACTACAACCCGGAATTCGGCGGTCTCGGGGCGCTGATCACTGGCGAAGAAGAAGATGAGATCACCAACCCGGACAACCTCATCAACGGCCAGTCGCTGCTCTTCTCCTTCGACCAGGAGGTGACGCTGATCACCGCGGTGCACTTCGACGCCGATCACCTGACCGAGTTCACCGACGGGATCGACTACGTCCTGGTGGTGGACGGTGGTACGGCCGACGAGTTCTCGATCAACGTCGAGATCAATCCCGACGGGATGCAGGTATTCAACCTGATCGGGACGACCTTCGAGTTCCGCTCGGTCGAGGATGGCGACGGCTTCTACGTCTCCGCCTTCGACGTGCGGCCGGCCATTCCGGAGCCGGGCACCGCGATGCTCCTCGGGCTCGGCTTCATCGGCCTGGGTGCCGCGAGGCGCCGCGCCGCATAGACCTCCCCCGCGTCGCGGGGAAA
>JANQRO010000306.1 GCA_028284525.1 Myxococcota bacterium
CGGGCGCAGCGCCCCCCGCGACCCTTCGCGGACGAGGTGGCCGCGGAGCCCGGACGGCTGCGTATCGGCTTCAGCGCCGAGACCCCCCTCGGCGATCCCCTCGACCCCGCGTGTGCCCGGGCGGTCGAGGAGACGGCGGCGTGTCTCGAGCACCTGGGGCACGACGTGGTGGAGGCGGCACCCCGCTTCGACGCGATGGCGCTCTGGCAGCCCTACACGAACCTGCTCGCCGCCGGGGTCGCCTGGGCGATCGACGACTGGGCGCGGCGGCTGGGCCGCGAGGCGTCCCCCGAGCACTTCGAGCCCTTCGTCTGGGCCTTTGCCGAACGCGGCCGCGCCCTCCGGGCCCCGGACTACCTGCTCGCGCTGCAGGACGTACAGCGCGAGGTGCGCGCGTTGTGCGCCTTCTACGAGGACCACGACGTGTGGCTCACGACCACCCTCGGCGAGCCGCCGGTGCCCCTCGGCACCCTCGTCTTCCGCGACGACCCGATCGAGCTGCGTCGCCGGACGGCGCGCTTCTCGCCCTACACCTACCTCGCGAACGCCAGCGGGCAGCCGGCGATCTCGCTTCCGCTCCACTGGACCGAGACCGGTCTCCCGGTCGGTCTTCACTTCACCGCCCGCGACAGCGAGGAGGCGGTGTTGCTGCGTCTCGCGGCCCAGCTCGAGGCGGAGCGTCCCTGGGCCGAGCGGCGCCCCGCGGTCTGCGCGGCGTGACGGCGGTCGCCGCCGAGGCGGTCTACACCCCTTCCATCACCTTCACCCAGTCCTCGAGGACGGCCTCCTCGCCCGGGTGCACCAGGAAGATGGCCTGGTCGTAGCCCTGTACCTTGAGCTCCTGGAAGCGCTCGCGGAGCTCGCCGATCTCGCCGGTCATCGTGGTCTGGCGGATCAAGTCGCCGGTGATCAGGTGCCGCTCGTCGTCGCGCAGGAACACCGCGTGGCCGCGGTGCAGGCTCAGGTAGCGCGCGTCCGCGGGCTCGTAGCTCTCGTAGAGCTCGCGGTACCCGCCGATGTAGGGGTTGTCGTCGAGGCCCGGCGGCGGGTTGAGCCCCTGCCCCAGCGCGATCGCTTCGGACTCGACCAGACTGTGCATGTAGCAGGCCGCGAGCGGGCCGCCCCGGGCGATCGCCTTGGGGCTGTCGAAGGGCTCGCCCGGGTCGAGGGGCGTGCCGCCCATCAGGATCACGGACCGGAAGTCGTCGGGGCGCTGGCCCAGGGCCTCGCGCGCCCGGTTCATGTCCGCCATGTCGCTGCCGGCGATGTCGATCTGGGTGTAGAGGGCCATCCAGTGGGCCGCGACTTCGGCGGTGAGCTCTCGCATCAACGGTCCCTGGGCGGCCACGTAGACGTCGACGGGGTCGGTGGTGTTGACCAGGTCCTTGTCGGGGTGGACGAAGGCGATCTTCCGGGTGCGCCCCTCGAACTCCCACTCGACCACCTCGCGGCGCATGAGGCCGTTGAAGGTCTCGACGTAGTTCCTGAGGACCTTGCGGGTGATCGGCGGGTGGCCCATCGCGCGCCGGCCCGAGAACCCGGTGCCCACGCCCATTGCGATCCGGCCCGGGGCCAGGGCGTTCAGGGTGGCGAAGCTGTTCGCCGCCTGGGGCGCGATCCGGTTCGAGGGGATCAGCACCCCGGTGCCGATGCGGATCGTGCTCGTGTTCACCGCCGCGAGGGTCATCATCGCGATCGGGTCCGCCGCGACCATCTGGCTGTCCTCGAACCAGGCGGCGCTGTAGCCCAGCGTCTCGGCGCGCACCGCCGTCTTCCAGCCCTCGGTCCCCTCGGCGATCACACAGCCCAGCTCCATCGTGCCCTCCCCGGTGTGCGGCTCTCCCGCGATCCGCTGCTGTAGACTCCGTCTCCGGGAGGAGAGTCTAGTGGAGAACGTGGACACCCAGGACACCAACAACCTGTGGCGGCGGGAGACCCCGGGCCACAACGGCTGGGCCCGCTCGGCGCGACCCGACGACCCCGACAAGTACTACATGGTCTCGGCGGACTGTCATGCGAACGAGCCCACCGATCTGTGGCTCACCCGCATCGACAAGCGCTATCTCGAGCGTCTCCCCCGTTACGAAGAGCGCCCCGACGGACTGGTCCAGGTCACCGAGGGCTTCCGCCCGCTCTCGATCCGCCCGATCCCCCTGGACGGCGAAGACCTCGAGCGCGGCAAGGCGGGCCGCGACCCGGCCGACCGGGTGCGCGATCACGACCGCGACGGCATCGACGTCGAGATCCTCTTCGCCAACAAGGGCATCCAGATGTGGGCCACGCCCGACGGTGCCTTCGCGAACGCGATGTGCCGCTGCTGGAACGACTGGGCGTGGGAGACCTTCGCCGACTACC
>JANQRO010000357.1 GCA_028284525.1 Myxococcota bacterium
CGTGCGCAGCGGCCAAGGAGCTCGGCGCCCGCCGCGCCGTCCCCCTCGCCGTGTCCGCTCCTTTCCACTCGGCGCTGATGGCGCCGGCGGCCGAGCGACTGGCGCCGGCCCTCGAGGCCCTCGCGTTCCGGGATCCGCGTCCCCCCGTGGTCAGCAACGTCGAAGCCGAGCCCAACGAGCGCGCCGACCGGATTGCCGAGCTGCTGCGCCGCCAGGTCACCGAGCCCGTTCGCTTCACCGACTCGGTGGCCCGTCTCGCGGCGCTGGGCGTGACCCGTGTGCTCGAGGTCGGGCCCGGTCGTGTGCTCTCGGGTCTCGTCGCGCGGATCGACCGCTCGATCGGTCGGGCCGGGGTCGCGAGCGTCGAAGACTTCGACGCCGCGCGGGAGTTCGTCGCCGCGGGGTGATCCCCGGGGGCCCGAGCGCGGACACGGCCGGCGCCCGAGGCGAGAGACGCAGCAGTTCCGCGGCTTTGACGCTAGAGTGAATCGCACGCGATCACAGGGGTTGGGTCGCGCGACCGCTTGCCGTGGGTGCTCAGGAGGGTCGCAGGGGGATGTCCCTCGAAAACCGCGTCACCGAGATCATCATCGAACAGCTGGGTGTGTCCAAGGAGGAGATCGTGCCCGAGGCGTCGTTCATCGACGACCTGGGCGCCGACTCCCTCGACATCGTCGAACTCGTGATGGCGATGGAAGAGGAGTTCGACCTCGAGATCCCCGACGAAGACGCCGAGAAGATCCAGAGCATCGGCGACGCGATCGGCTACGTGAAGGAACGCACGGCGGGGTAACGCGTACATGGGCCGAGGAGGGGCGGATCGACGTCGCGTCGTCGTGACGGGCCTGGGCTGTGTCTCGCCCCTCGGCAAGGACGCGCCGTCCACCTGGGACGCCGCCGTGGCGGGCAAGAGCGGCGCGGGCGAGATCACGGCGTTCGACGCGTCCGACATCGCCGTACACATCGCCGCCGAGTGCCGTGCGGAGATCGAGCTCCCCGGTGTCTCCGCGAAGGACACCCGGCGCTACGACCGCTGCATGCAGCTCGCCCTCGAGGCGACCCTCGAGGCGGTGCGCGACGCCGGGCTGGCCCTGGAAGAGCTCGACCGCGAGCGCATTGGCATCGCCGTCGGCACCGGGATCGGCGGGGTCAATACCCTCCTCTCCAACTACAAGGTGATGCTCGAGCGCGGTCCGCGGCGGCTGTCGCCCTTCACCGTCCCGATGGCCCTCGCCAACATGCCGAGCGGCGTGGTCGCGATGCACCACGGGGCTCGGGGACCCAACATCTCACCGGTCGGCGCCTGCGCGTCCGGCGCCCAGGGGATCGCCGAGGCCGTGCACGCGATCGAGCGCGGCGAGGCCGACGTCATGCTCGCGGGTGGCACCGAGTCGACGATCCACCCGCTGGTCGTGGCCGGGTTCGCCGCGATGCGGGCACTGTCGACACGCAACGACGATCCGGCGGGCGCGAGCCGCCCCTTCGACGAGGGTCGCGACGGGTTCCTCATCGCCGAGGGCGCCGCGATCCTGGTGCTCGAGGCCGAAGAGGTGGCGCGTCCGCGCGGCGCGCGGGTGCGGGCCGAGCTGCTGGGCTCGGGGGTCGCGGCGGACGCCGCCCACATCGCGCTCCCCGCCGAGGACGGCGCCGGAGCCCGGCTCGCCATGGAGCGGGCCCTGGCGGACGCCAGTCTCGCGGCCGAGGCGGTCGACCACATCAACGCCCACGCCACCAGCACGCCCGCCGGCGACGAGGTGGAGGCCGCCGCGATCCGCCAGGTCTTTGGCGACGCGACCGACCGGATCCCGGTCTCGGCCACCAAGTCGATGACGGGACACCTGCTCGGCGCAGCGGGCGCCCTCGAGGCGATCTTCTGTATCCGCGCCCTCGAGGAGGGCGTGTTGCCACCGACCATCAACCTCGAGCGCGTCGACCCGGCCTGCGTTCTGGATCACGTCGCGAACGAAGCGCGCAACCAGGACATCGAGATCGCGCTCTCCAACGCCTTCGGGTTCGGCGGTATCAACGTGAGCCTGATCCTCGGACGGGCCGCCACGTGAGCGGCGAGGCCCGACGCATCGCGGTGGCCTCGGACCACCGTGGCTTCGCGCTGAAACGCGCGCTGCAGGAGCGGCTGGAGGCCGTGGGACACAGCGTGACCGACTTCGGGTGCGCGAGTGAAGAGAGCAGCGACTACCCCGACAGCGTCGGTCCCGCGGCGCTGGCACTCGCCGGGTCCGCCGTCGACGCCGCGGTGCTCGTGTGTGGCTCGGGACTCGGTGTCGCGATGACGGCCAACCGCGTAGCGGGGGTGCGCGCGGCGACGGTGCACGACGCCGACACTGCGGAACAGACCCGGCGGCACAACGACGCGAACGCGCTCGCGCTCTCGGCCGACCGGCTCGCCCCCGACGCCGCCTGGGCGATCGTCGAACGTTTTCTCGCCACGCCCTTCGAGGGCGGCCGGCACGAACGCCGCGTCGCGAAGCTCGAGGCGCTCTCGGGGACCAGCGCGCAGGGCGCCCTCGACCGCAGCGATCCCGCGATCGGGGCGCTCGTGCGTCGCGAGGCCAAGCGCCAGGCCCACGGCCTCGAGCTGATCGCCTCCGAGAACTTCGTGTCCGAGGCCGTGCTCGAGGCGGTGGGCTCGGTGCTCACGAACAAGTACGCCGAGGGCTACCCCGGGCGGCGCTACTACGGCGGCTGCGAGGTGGTCGACGAGGTCGAGAGCCTCGCCATCGAGCGCGCCACAGCGCTCTTCGGCGCCGACCACGCCAACGTCCAGCCCCACGCCGGGTCCCAGGCCAACGAGGCCGTCTACCGCGCGACCCTCGACGTCGGCGACACCCTGTTGGCGATGAACCTCGACCACGGCGGGCACCTCACCCACGGCAGCCCCGTGAACTTCTCCGGCAAGCTCTACGACATCGTCCCCTACGGGGTGCGACGGGACACCGAGCAGATCGACTACGACCAGGTGCGCGACCTGGCGCGGCAGCACCGCCCGAAGCTGATCCAGTGCGGCACCACCGCGTACTCGCGGGTGATCGACTTCGCGCGCTTCCGCGAGATCGCCGACGAGGTGGGGGCGCTTCTCTTCGCCGACATCGCGCACATCGCGGGTCTCGTCGCGACCGGACACCACCCGAGCCCCGTCGGCCACGCCCAGGTCGTGACGACGACCACGCACAAGACCCTGCGCGGACCCCGCGGCGGCCTCATCCTGTGCGACGCGGAGCTCCAGAAGAAGATCGATTCGGCCGTGTTCCCGGGTGGGCAGGGCGGTCCCCTGATGCACGTGATCGCCGGCAAGGCCGTGGCCTTCCGCGAAGCCGCCCAGCCGGCGTTCCGCGACTACTGCGCGCGCATCGTCGAGAACGCGCGCGCCCTGGCCAAGGGCGTCGAGGCCCACGGCTTCCAGGTCGTCTCGGGGGGCACGGACACCCACCTCTTCCTGCTCTCGCTGATCGACCGAGACACGACGGGCAAGGCCGCGCAGCTCGCCCTCGAGCGCGCCGGCATCACGGCGAACAAGAACATGGTGCCCTTCGATCCGCGCAAGCCGATGGTCACGTCGGGTATTCGCATCGGCACGCCCGCGGTGACCACCCGGGGGATGGGGTCGCAGGAGATGGAAGAGATCGCGGTGCTGATCGCCCGCGTGCTCGAGCGCCCCGGCGACGTCGACGCCCTCGACGCGATCCGCGAGGACGTCGAGACCCTGGCGCGGCGCTTCCCGCTCTACCCGACCCGTTTCCGCGAGAGCGACTAGCGTGCGCTGCCCCTTCTGCGGCGACACGGACAACCGCGTGATGGATTCGCGGCTGGCGCGGGACGAGACCGAGATCCGCCGGCGCCGGGAGTGTCAGGAGTGCGGGCGTCGTTTCACGACCCGCGAGCGTCTCGAGGCGATGCTGCCCAAGGTGGTGAAGCGGGACGAGCGCCGCGAGGAGTGGAGCCGCGCGAAGCTCCTCACGAGCCTCGAAAAGGCGTGTGCCAAACGGCCGGTCCCGATCGATGCCCTCGAACGGCTGGCGGACCGCCTCGAAAAACGCACCCAGGAATTCGGCGAAACCGAGGTGAGCTCGCGTCAGCTGGGGGAGTGGATCCTCGACGAGCTCGGCGGCGTCGACGCCATGGCCGGGGCGCGGTTTGCGTCGGTGTTCCGCCGCTTCGAGGGTCTGGCCGATTACCGCGCCTTCTTCGAGGCCCTCGAGACCGGCGACGCGCCCTCGCCGGGTGCGCCCGAGGCACCGGAGCCCGGCGGGGAGCCCGGAGATCGGGACGCCTAGCCCGTCGCCGCAGCAATCGGCGCGCGCGATGCGTCAGGCGCTGCGCGAGGCGCGACGCGCGTCGGGACGCACCTACCCCAACCCCGCGGTCGGGGCCGTCGTGTTTCGCGGCGACCGCGTCCTGGGCCGCGGTCGCACGGCGCCACCGGGCGGCCCCCACGCGGAGGTCGTCGCCCT
>JANQRO010000384.1 GCA_028284525.1 Myxococcota bacterium
CCCGGGCGCGGCGGCTTCGGGGCGCGGTGGCCGACCCGCGGCGTCGGGTGGTGGCGGACGGGGCGGCAGCGGTGGACGCGGCGGCTCGAGCGGCCGCCGGTGAGCGGGCGCGCGCCCGGGGGCGATCTGCGATGACCGTGACGCTCAGGCTGGCACCGACCCCGCCTCCTCCGCTGGAAACCGGCGATCCCGAGTTCAAGAAACGGGTCGACCGCTTCGCCGCGCTGCGGGCGGCGCGGCGCGCGATGGCGGCTCCCCTCGGTGTCGGCGGGCAGGACGACCCGGAAGGGGACACGATCCGCCGCGCGCTGGACCACCTGATCTCGCAGCCCACCGGCGATTCCGAACGCCTGGTACAGGAGCTCGGCGGTCTCGACACCGTGCTCGCCCGCTACGCGCGATCGCTGCGCGCGAGCTTCGCCGACGTGTCGATCGCGCAGCTCCGGGCGACGCTTCCCGCGGTCGCGCGCGATCACTCCCGGGAGGTCACGGCCCTCGTGGAGCTGCTGGTCGAGGACGACGCGGAGGTCGAGCGCAACCTCTCGGCCCTCGATTTCCTCTTCACGCTGCTCTGCTTCGACGAAGAGTTCGGGCGTCGCTCCGTCGCCCGCGACCCGGTGTCGTTGAGCTCGCGCATTCGCGCGGCGTGCGAGCGACACATCGACGCCGTGGACGAGACCGAGCTGGCGCGGCTCGAGTTGCGCTTCTACGGCTTCGCCGAGCTCGAGATCGGGCGCGAGGACGTCGAGCACCAGCTCGCCGAGCTGCGCGAAGCCAAGCGCGAAATGGGGTGCCGTCTGCTCCACCCCCGTCTGCTGCGCGCCGTCGTCACCTACAACGTCGCCGTGTGGAACCGTCTCGAACGCTTCCTCGAAACCGAGCGCGCCGCCGATCCAAGCTGGGAGGAGAGGGACCCGGTCCCCGGTGCCGCGACCGCCGGCACCCCCGACGACCACACGTCCTACTTCGGCCATCCGGCGGTCGGCGCCGTCCGCGCGGCGCTCGGCCGACGGCTCCGCGGAGAGCCGCCGAGCGACGCCGCGTTGATCGAGCGGATCGCCAAACGCCTCGACGTCTCCGGTCTCGACGAGTCGGCCCGCGATCTCCTCGAGCGCGATCGCGGCGCCGCGCCCCCGGGAGACCCGGACCCGCGGGCGGCGGCGGTGCTCCTGGGGCTCCTGCTCCGGGTGATCCCCATCGCCGCCGACGAGCTCGAAGAGGCGGGCATCGACCCGCGGGTGCTCCAATTCGAATGGGCGCGCGAGGTGGACGGGGCGCTGCGTTCCCTCGGCAAGCGCGCTCTCGGCGAGCGCGACCTGGAGCACGCCTGCGAGATCTCCGAGACGCGGATGCAGTTCATCCACGAGCCGCTGCTCCTCATCACCAAGACGATCCGCGACCACTACCGCCCGCCCAAGGAGAAGGCGAAGCGCAAAGCCGGCCAGATCCGCGGTCTGCGGCTGGGGCGCCACCTGGCGCGGGAGGTGTTGCGCGCGGTCGACGTTCCGCTCTGGGGCACCCGCGACGCGCTCGAGGACGCGCCGATCCGACGCGCGCCGGCGGTGCTCGCGATCCTGCTCTGCGGCCTCGTCGGGTGGGCCGTGCTGCGCCCGGGTGCCGAGACGACGATTCGCGAGATGAGCCGCGCCGAGCTCGCCGAGCTCTCGATCTACCTCGAGAGCGGCTATCGGGACGGCAAGGGCGAGGGGCCGCTCTTCGTCGGCCACGTCTCCGAGCGCTGGGAGACCCTCAGCGCCGCCGAGAAGCGCCGCGAGGCCGAAGCGCTGGTGGCCCCTCTCTACGACGCCTCGGTCTCCCAGGTGATGGTCTACGGACCGCGCCGCACGATCGAGGTGCAGGTCGTCTCCCAGCGCATCGTCCGCCCGCCGGCCGTATCCGCGGACAGCGCGACCCTCGCCACATCGCGCTAGGCCCATCCCGGAGACGGCGTGGCGCGCGCCCACGGGGCCTACCGCAAGCGTCGGTAGAAGGCGTCTCGCCCGGCCGGGTCGCCCTCCGGGCGCCAGAGCGAGAGCAGCGGCACCACGGCGAGCGGGAGCAGCGTCGTGATGTAGGACGGGTCGACACCGCCGTCGCCGAAGCACCAGTAGACGAGTCGCCCCGCCGCGCTGGTGCCGGCCTCGAGGTCCGCCCATTCGGCCCAGCGGATCGTCAGAAACCACCCGAGGCCCCCGGCGTAGCCCACCAGCATCCCCCAGTAACAGCCCCGCTCGGTCGCCCGCGGCCAGTAGAGGACGTAGCCGAGGGCCACGGCGGGGGGGACCACCATCGCGAAGGCGAAGAGCACGAGGTCGAGGATCGAGCGGATGTCGGCAAAGAGCGCGATCACCCCGCCGAAGACGCCGTAGCCCACGGTGGTGAGGCGGAGACCGCGGGCCTGGGCGGCTTCGTCGGGGAACCAGCGCGCCGGCATCCAGTCGCGCACCAGCATCGTCGAGCTCGCGAGGAGGATCGGCCCACCGGAGGAGATCACCGCCGCGAGGATGGCGGCGAGCGCCACCCCGCCGACGACGGGATGGATCTCGAGGGCGAGCTGGGTGATGGCGCGGTAGCTCGTCACGCCCTCGGCCGCGACGCCGTAGTGGGCCAGGGTGAGGAGACCCACCAGGCCCGCGAGGAGCGGCATCGTAGGCGCCACGACACCCGCCAGGAGAAAGGCCGGCATCACGTCGCGTTCGCGCCGCGCGGCCGAGGCGAAGTTGGCGTAGACCGACACCGCCGGGGTGTGCACCGTCGCCGAGAAGAACATCGCCAGCACCGCGCCCCAGCCGGCCCCCACCACGCTCCACCAGCTCGCCCGGTCGCCCCCCGCGGCGTCCACCGCGCGATCGACCTTCTCGACCACGGTCGTCCAGCCGCCGAGGTGCTCGGACCCGGCAATCACCACGGCGCAGAGACCGGTGATGATCACCGCGCAGTGGATCAGGTTCGTCACCGCCGAGCCCCAGAGCCCGCCGAGGCTCGTGTAGGTGATCAGGGTGACGACGCCGATCACCACGCCCGCCGAGAACGGCACGTCCACCACGGCACTCACGATGCTGGCGATCAGAAAAGGCTCGAGGATGTTGACGATCAGGAACTCGGTCTGGACACAGAGACTCGCGAGCACCTGGCAGCGCCGCGCGGCGAAGCGCTGGGTGAAGGCCTCGGAGACGGTCTGGAGCCCGAGGCGGCGAAAGGGCACCGCGAAGAACACGCCCACCAACCCGAGGGCGAGGAAGGTGTTGACGCCGTACCAGAGCGTCCACAGCCCGTCGCTCATGACGTCGCCGGCGACGCCGTAGGTGCCGACGCCGCCGATGCGCGTGCCCGCG
>JANQRO010000385.1 GCA_028284525.1 Myxococcota bacterium
CGCGGGCACCCGCCGCTTCGTCTCCCTCGAGTTCCAGGGGGTGAGCGAGGGGGTGGAGGTGGAGATCGGCGTGCGCGGCGACGCGCGTTACCGCAGCCGCGCGCGGGTGGCGATCGCGATGCGCGACACCGCGGGCCTGCGTCTCGAGGGGGAGTGGGCGCGGCGCCAGGCGCGCGAGTACGTGCGCGTCGCCACCTATGGGCTGCGCGCAGCGGTCGAGCTCCAGGACGGCTCGAGCGAACGGCTCGACGCGCTCCCGCTGGTCGACTTCAGCGCCGGCGGCGCCCGGGTGGCCGAGCCCGAAGAGCTGGCCGAGGGCGACGTCGTGAAGTGCCACTTCCCACTGGGCGACGCCGAGTTCCAGCTCGTGGCCCGGGTGGTGCGGGTGAGTCCCGAGAACGCGGGCACCCGCCGCTTCGTCTCCCTCGAGTTCCAGGGGGTGAGCGAGGGGGTGCGCAGCGACCTCACGAGCTGGGTGGCCGAGGAGCAGCGACGCCGGGTCAACGAGCTCCGCGAGCGCAGCCGCGGGTCGCGCTAGCCGTCCGAGAGCGCCGACCCGCGGGCCGGGGCGCGCGAGCGCGACGGCCGGCGCGGCCCCGCTATCGTCTGCCCGCCCCGGGGCCCGCCCGCGGCAGGACGCCGGAGCACCCTCCATGACAGCAGAGCTCGAGGAGCGTCACTACGACGCGGTGACGGTCCTCCTCGGACCGGACGGCGGACGCTACCCCGACGGCAACACCTTCCTCGTGCGGGGGCCCGAGGAGAGCCTGCTGATCGACCCCGCGCTCGGCATGCTCGACCGCCGCAACGCCCTCCCGGCCGTGGACCGGATCCTCAACAGCCACTGTCACGAAGACCACTACGCCGGGAATCACCTCTACCCGGACGTTCCCTGGCACTGTCACGAGGCCGACATCGAGGGCTTCGAATCCCTCGAGAAGATGCTCGAGATCTACGGCTATGGGCCCGTCATCGAAGAGGAATGGATCCGCCGGCTCGTCGAGAAATACCACTACACCCCGCGTGCCGACGTCGTGCCCTTTCGGGACGGCGACGTCTTCGAGCTGGGGGGCTCGGTGCGGGTGCGGGTGATCCACGCCCCCGGCCACACGCGAGGCCAGTGCTTCTTCTGGATCGAGCCGCAGGACATGCTCTACCTGGCCGACGTCGACCTCTCGAGCTTCGGCCCCTACTACGGCGATGCCTGGTCCGACCTCGAGGACTTCGAGACGACCCTCGACGCTCTCGAAGCCCTGGCGCCCCGCAGCTGGGCCACCTTCCATCACATCGGCGTGCTGGAGGACCGCGAGTCCTTCGAGGCCCGCTACACCCGGTTTCGCAGCATGATCGGGGACCGCGAGCGCCGTCTCCTCGAGTTCCTGGACGGGACGCCGCGGAGCCTCGACGAGATCGCCGCGCACCGCTTCATCTACCGGCCCGGCGACGACGTGCTCTTCGTCGACGCGGTGGAGCGCCGCAGCATGGCCATGCACCTCGAGCGGATGTGCGCGGCGGGCTCGGTGCGGGAGGTGGAGGCGGGGCGCTTCCTGCGCAGCTGAGCCCGGCGCGCGGTGGCGCGCGGCCTCAGTGTGCGGGGCCGATGCGCCGATGGACGTGGCGATGTCTGGCGCCACCCTCCAGGCCGCACTGACCTTCGTGATCAGCGCCGCGATCGCGGTGTACGTGGCGGGGCTCGCGGTGCGCTCGCCGCTGCGCGCCCCGCTCCTCGTCTACCTGGTCGCGCTGATGCTGTGGACCGGCGGCCTGCTCTGGCGCTACGCGGCGCCGAGCCTCGCGGCCGCGGGGCCGGGCTTCGCGGTGAGCTGGGTCGGCGCCACGCTGGTTCCCGTGTGCTGGCTCCTGCTCTGCGGCCGCTACGCCCGGCTGCGACTCTTCGATCCGCGCTCGCCGGCCTGGCTGGCGCTCCTCCTCCCGATGGCGCTGAGCTGGGTGGCGCTGGCCACCAACCCCTGGCACGGCCAGCTCTTCACGGCGGTGGGCCGCAGCACCGAGACCCCGGGCCCGCTCTTCTACGCGACGCTGGTCTTCGGCTACGGCTACACCCTCGCGGGCGACGTGCTCTTCCTGCGCGCGGCGGCGCGCACCTTCCTGCTCGACGCGCCGCTCCACTTCGCGTTCGTGGTGGTGGCGCTCGCGGGCCCGCTCCTCACCCACATCACCTTCGTGAGTGGCTGGTCGCCCCTGGGCTACGACACCACCCCGGCGGCGATGGGCTTTCTCGCCCTCGTCCTCACCTTCGCGATCTTTCGCCACCACCTGCTCGACATGTTGCCCATCGCGCGCCGCGACGTGATCGACCACCTGCGCGACGGCGTCCTGATCAGCGACCTCGAGGGGGTGATGCTCGACGCGAACCCCGCCGCCGAGCTGATCCTCGAGCGCTCGGCCGGCGAGATCCGCGGCCGGCGGCTCGCCGAGGTGGTGGGGGTCCTGGCCGACGACGACGAGCGCCTCGCCGCGATGGAAGAGGCCTTCGAGGCCTTGCCGCCCGGACTCACGCTCCCGGCCACCGAGCTCCGCCCGGACGACGGGCGCCGGGTACAGATCACGGCCAAGGCCCTCGACCCCGCCGAGAGCGGTCTCGCCGGCCGATTCGCGGTGTTGCGCGACTGCACCCAGGAGCACCAATACGAGCTCTTCGCGCGCCAGGTGCAGCGTCTCGAGACGGTGGGGAGCCTCGCCGCGGGAATCGCCCACGAGGTGAACAACCCGTTGGCCTTCCTGCGCTCGAACCTCACGCACCTGGAGACGGTGATCGGCGAGCTCGCCAAGCACGCCGATCGGCTGCCCGACGAGCAGGCGCAGGACCTGGAGGAGCTTCCCCAGGTGGTGTCCGAGTGTGGCGACGGCATCGAGCGCATCGGCCGCATCGTGTCGAGCATGCGGCGGATCTCGCGGGAGCCGGCGGACGACGTCGCCGAGGTGGACGTGAACGAGATCGTCCGCGAATCGGTGCGGCTCTCGGACCTGCACCGCAACCGTCACGTGGACACCCAGACGCTCCTGGCCGACGACCTGCCGCGGATCCGCGCCTCGGCCCAGCGCCTCACCCAGGTGGTGGTGAACCTCCTGGTGAACGCCAAGCAGGCCCTCGCCGCACATCCCAGCGCGGTGATCACCGTCGAGACGCGGCGCAACGGCGAGGGGGTGGACATCGAGGTGCGCGACAACGGCCCGGGCATCCCCGCCGAGCTGCGCCCGCGGATCTTCGACCCCTTCTTTACGACGAAGGGCCCCGAGGAGGGGACGGGGCTCGGGCTCTCGATCGCCTTCGACATCGTGCGCGAGCACGGCGGCGTGCTCGAGGTGCAGTCACGCGAGGGAGCCGGGGCCTGCTTCGTGGCCCACCTTCCCCCGCACCCCGACGATCCCGTCCTCTCACCGGCCGGTCTACCACTGCTCGGTAAAGGGGCGTAGGTCGACCTCGAAGCTCCAGCCCGAGCGGTCCTGGTGGGCGAGGTGATAGAGCGTGTCGGCGATCGCGCTCGGCTGGGCGAAGAAGTCGTCGGGCTTGCCGGCGAAGGCCTCGCGGGTCCACGGCAGGTCGATCACGGCGTCGATCACCAGGTAGGCCACGTGGATGCCCTTGGGGCCGAGGGACCGCGCCATCGACTCGGAGAGGATGCGCTGGGCGGCCTTGGTGGGGGCGAAGCCCGCGAAGTTGGCCTTGCCGCGCCGGGCGGAGGTGTTGCCCGTCACGAGGATCGCGCCCTCCCCGGCCTCGATCATGGCGGGGGCAAAGGCCTGCGCCAGCACGAGCAGCGAGACGGTATTCACCCGGAAGGCGTGCTCGAAACGCTCGGCGTCGATCTCCAGCACCTCGCCGAACATCCCGAAGGGCGCGTTGTGGACGACGACCCGGGCCGGGCCCATCGCCTCGCTCACCTGGCCCGCGAGGGCGCGGGTGGCGTCGAGGTCGGAGAGGTCCATGGCGAAGCCGCGGGTGCCGGGGATCTCCTTCTCGAGCTCGGCCAGCCGCGCGCGGTCGCGGGCCACCATCGCCACCCGGTAGCCGCCTTCGGCGAAGCGACGCACCACTGCGGCGCCGGTCCCCGGCCCGACGCCCGCCACCACACACGTGCCCTTGCTTTCCATCTGCGTCGCTTCTCCGTAGGATGGGGCCGTGGACATCGCGACCGCGCGTTCGTTGATCGAGCCCACGTGGGAGAAGAGCATCCTCCCGGCGCTGCGGGAGTACATCGCAATTCCCGCCAAGTCGCCCGCCTTCGACCGCGACTGGGCCGCCCACGGTCACCTCGAGCGGGCGGTGACCCTGGCCCGGGAGTGGTGCGCCGCGCAGCCCCTCCCCGGACTCTCGATCGAGGTGGTGCGGCTCCCCGGGCGCACCCCGGTCTTGTGGCTCGAGTATCCCGGCAACGGCAGCGACGCGTCCGTGCTCCTCTACGGTCACCTCGACAAACAGCCCGAGATGGAGGGCTGGGACGCCGACCTCGGACCCTGGAAGCCGGTGCTGCGCGACGGGCGGCTCTACGGACGCGGCGGCGCCGACGACGGCTACGCGGTGTTCGCGTCGCTGTTGGCGCTGCGGGTGCTCCGCGAGCAGGGGCTCGAGCACGCCCGCTGCGGTGTGCTGATCGAGACCTGCGAAGAGAGCGGGAGCTACGACCTGCCGGCCTACATCGACCACCTGGCGCCGCGCATCGGGCGCCCGGGGCTCGTCGTGTGTCTCGACTCGGGCTGTGGGAACTACGACCAGCTCTGGTGCACGACGTCGCTGCGCGGGCTGGCCGCCGGGGTGCTGACCGTGGAGGTGCTCGAAGAAGGCGTGCACTCGGGGGACGCCGGCGGGGTGGTGCCGTCGAGCTTCCGCATCGCCCGGCGCTTGCTGTCGCGTCTCGAAGACGAGCAGAGCGGGGAGATCCGGCTCCACGAGCTCCAGGCGGAGATCCCGGCGGAGCGGCGACGTCAGGCCCAGGCCGCGGCCCAGGTGCTGGGCGAGGCCGCCTTCGAGCGCTTCCCGTTCCGCGGTGGCGCGGGCCCCGTCGCGCGCCACGGCCCCGAGCTGGTGCTGAACCGCACCTGGCGGGCCTCCCTCGAAGTGATCGGTGCCGAGGGGATCCCGGCGCTCGCAGACGCCGGCAATGTCCTGCGGCCGCGCACCTCGCTCTCGATCTCGATGCGGCTCCCGCCCACCGTCGACCCGGAGCGGGCCCGGAACCGTCTCCGCGAAACCCTCGAGGCCGACCCGCCCTACGGCGCGCGGGTCTCGTTCAAGTCGGGCTTCGTGGCGCCCGGGTGGAACGCGCCGGCGCTCGCGCCGTGGCTCGAGCGCAGCCTCGAGGCCGTCTCCCGCGCCTGGTTCGACGCGCCGGCGGTGATGATGGGCGAAGGCGGCACGATTCCCTTCATGGGGATGCTGGGCGAGAAGTTTCCGGAAGCGCAGTTCGTGATCACGGGCGTCCTCGGCCCGGGCTCGAACGCGCACGGCCCGAACGAGTTCCTCCACCTGGGCGCGGCCCAGCGACTCACCGGCTGCGTCGCCCAGATCCTCGCGCTCCACGCCCGGCAAGTGCGCGCCGCCGGCGCCTGACCCGGCGGCGTTCTCCGCAGACGCGCCGAGGCCCCGCGGGGTGAGCGCGGTCAAGTCCCCCCGCCGGCCCACCGATGAGTGCTGCGATGCGCCGCGACATCGTCGTCAACCTCGGCGGACCCGACGCCTCCGAATCGCTCGCCGCGCGGGTGGTGCTCCTCAACTACCGCGCGCTGCCGGCGCGCTCGCCCCAGGGCGTGCTGGACATCGACGCGCGGTCGGCCAACCCGGTGCGCTGCGTCGTGCTCGCCGAGGGCCACGGCCTGGCAGACCCCGCCCGCGAGCTCCCCGAGCTCACGCGGCAGCTCCGCGGCGACTGGATCGAGTACATCGCCGCCGGCGAGTTCCCGAAGTCGACCGAGGTCGACGCGCTGCGCGACGCCGGCGTCCGCTACGCCCTCTGGCAGCCCTACACCCACGAAGAGCTGCGCTTCGTGATCAACCTGGCCCACTACAACGACATCGGGAAGCCGCGCTCGGCCTCCCGCGTGCCGACCAACGTGGTGGCCAAGGTCGTGAGCAAGACGGGCGAGCGCAACGCGATCCTCTACAACCTCTCGCTCCACGGCGCCTACCTGATCACCCCCCGCCCGACGCTTCGCGGCGGGACGGTCGAGATGCGGGCCGGGCTCCCCGGTGGCGACGCCGTCGTGGACGCCGAGGTGGTGTGGAACAACGTCCCCGGCAACCTGCGCCGCGCCAACGCGCCGATCGGTATGGGCGTGCGTTTCGTCGACATGGACGCCGAGGTCTACGACGCGCTGCGCCGCTACATGAAGGAACGCGCGGCGGCCTTCAACCTCTAGACGGCCGATCCGGCCCCGCCGCCGGCGGGTCGACCGCGATGGGCTCGCGTCGCGCCACGTGGTCGTGACCGGGGGTCGCGCGGCCGAGCGCGTCGACGATCGCGTCGAGCTCGTCGAGGGCGCAGAGGTCGCGTTCCGCGATCAGCCCCTCGAGCGCCTGGAGCCAGAGCCGGTAGTACGAGTAGGGGGCGTCGATCGCGTGGGTCGCGTTCCACGCCTCGATCTCCCGAACCAAACGCTGTTGGAAATCGGACCACGCGAAGGCGCCGCGGGCGTGAAGCGCCGTCGCGAGCGCGAAGGCGCGTCCCTCCCAGGGCTCGGCGAAGACGCGTTCCTCGGCGCCCGGGGCCTCGTCGACGGGGTCGGGGGACATCGCGGGGACGCTAGCCAATCGACGACGCGCGACGAATCGGGTCGGCGCACACCGCGCTCCGACGGATCGCCTATGCTCGGCCTCCCTCATGGAGCTCGACCACATCCGCATCCAGGGCGCGCGCGAGCACAACCTCCGCTCCGTCGACGTGCGCATCCCCAAGAAGAAGCTCGTGGTGCTGACCGGCGTGTCGGGCTCGGGGAAGTCCTCCCTCGCCTTCGACACCCTCTACGCCGAGGGGCAGCGTCGCTACGTCGAGTCGCTCTCGGCCTACGCGCGTCAGTTCCTCGGGCAGATGGAGAAGCCCCGCTACGACACGATCCGCGGGCTCTCGCCGACGATCTCGATCGAGCAGAAGACGACGGGCACCAACCCTCGCTCCACCGTCGGGACCATCACCGAGATCTCCGACTACCTGCGCGTCCTCTACGCGCGCATCGGCACCCAGACCTGTCACCAGTGCGGCGACCGCGTGCTCGGGCAGAGCGCCGAGCAGATCGCCCGCGAGCTCGGGGCGAGCGGCGAGGGCGCGCGGCTCACGCTGATGGCGCCGGTGCTCACCAACCGCAAGGGCGAGCACCGCGACCTCCTGGAGGAGCTCCGGCGCCAGGGCTTCGTACGGGTACGCGACAACGGCGAGTACCGGCTCCTCGACGAGACCGACGCCCTCGAGAAGCGCCGCAAGCACACCGTCGAAGTGGTGGTCGACCGCCTCGTCGTGGGGGACAGCGCCGAGCGTCGCCTCGGCGAGTCGGTGGAGCAGGCGCTGCGCGTGGGCGAGGGGCAGCTCGTGGCACAGCTCCAGGGCGGCAGCCGCGAGGGCGAGCACGTCTTCTCCGAGCACCTGGCCTGCGCGCGCTGCGGCATCTCGTTCCCGGAGCTCACCCCCCAGGGCTTCTCCTTCAACAGCCCGCAGGGCATGTGCGTCGACTGCAACGGCCTGGGCTCGCGGGTGCAGATCGACCCCGACCTCGTGATCCCCGACGACTCGCTCACCATCGACCAGGGCGCGATCAAGCCCTGGGGCAGCGACGTGTCCGAGAAGACCGGCTGGTCGGGCTTCCGGGCGCAGATCCTGAAGGAGCTGCGCATCCGTTGCGACGTGCCGTGGCGCAAGCTCTCCGAGAAGCACCGCGAGCAGATCCTCTACGGCACCGGCGAGCGTCGCTACAAGGTGCGCTGGGTGGGGAAGACCGGCGAGGCCACCTTCGAGTCGAAGTGGGAGGGCGCGATCCCGCGGCTGCTGCGCCGCTTCCGCCAGACCGGCTCGGAGCGCGCGAAGCGGTGGTACGCCCAGTGGCTGGCGGACAGCGCATGTCACACCTGCAGCGGCAACCGGCTGCGTCCCGAGAGCGCCGCGGTGCACGTCGACGGCCGCAGCCTGGTCGAGATCTCGGCGATGACGATCGACGAGGCGCGCGTCTTCTTCGCCGACCTCTCCCTCGGCGCCGCCGAGGCGCAGATCGCCGCCGAGCTCCTGAAGGAGATTCGCGGGCGTCTCGACTTCCTGGCCGCGGTCGGGCTCTCCTACCTCTCCCTCGACCGCGCGGGGCCGACGCTCTCGGGGGGCGAGGCCCAGCGCATCCGGCTGGCGAGCCAGGTGGGCTCGGAGCTGACCGGCGTCGTCTACATCCTGGACGAGCCCTCGATCGGCCTCCACCAACGCGACAACCGCAAGCTCCTCGAGACCCTGTGTCACCTGCGCGACCTCGGAAACACCGTCGTGGTGGTCGAGCACGACGAGGACACGATCCGCAGCGCCGACCACGTGATCGACTTCGGCCCGGGCGCCGGGGTGCACGGGGGCGAGATCGTCCACGCCGGCACGCCCAAGAGCCTCGAGCGCAGCCGCCGCTCGCTCACCGGCGCCTTCCTCGCCGGGCGCGAGGCGGTCGCGGTGCCGCCAGCCCGGCGCCCGGGGAGCGGCGCGATCAAGATCCTCGGCGCCTCGGCCAACAACCTGCGCGAGCTCGACGTCGAGATCCCCCTCGGCGTGCTCGTGGCCGTCACCGGGGTCTCGGGGGCGGGGAAGTCGACCCTGGTGAACGAGATCGTCGGGCCGGCGCTCGCCCGGGAGCTCCACCGCTCGGTGCGCCGGGTGGGTCGCCACCGCGGGCTCGAGGGCGCCGGGGCCCTCGACAAGGTGATCACCATCGACCAGCGCCCGATCGGGCGCACCCCGCGCAGCAACCCCGCCACCTACATCAAGGTCTTCGACGAGATCCGTCGCTTCTTCGCCCAGCTCCCCGACGCGCGGGTGCACGGCTTCAAGCCCGGTCGCTTCTCCTTTAACGTAAAAGGCGGGCGCTGCGAGGCGTGTCAGGGCGACGGGGTGCGGCAGATCGAGATGCACTTCCTGCCCGACGTCTACGTGCGTTGCGAGGAGTGCTCGGGGCGGCGCTTCAACCGCGCGACCCTCGAGGTGCGCTACAAGGGCCGCTCGATCGCCGACGTGCTCGAGCTCACCGTGCGCGAGGCCCTGGAGCTCTTCGAGGCGCATCCGAAGATCCGCGGGCCGCTCGAGCTCCTGATCGACGTGGGGCTCGAGTACCTCCAGCTCGGCCAGGCGTCGCCGACGCTCTCGGGGGGCGAGGCCCAGCGCATCAAGCTGGCCCGGGAGCTCGCCAAGCGCGCCACGGGACGCACCTTCTACATCCTCGACGAGCCGACCACCGGGCTCCACTTCGACGACGTGCGCAAGCTCCTCGCGGTGCTCCAGCGGCTGGTCGACGCCGGCAACAGCGTCGCGGTGATCGAGCACAACCTCGACGTCATCAAGAGCGCGGACTGGGTGATCGACCTGGGGCCCGAGGGCGGCCCGAGCGGCGGCGACATCGTGGCCCAGGGCACCCCCGAGCAGGTGGCCAAGCAGAAGGGCTCGCACACCGGCCGCTTCCTCCGCGACGCGCTCCGCAAGACGCGGCGGCCCGCGCGACGGGCTGCGGCGCGCAAGCCGCGGCGCAGCGCCCGCAAGCGCTGACCCGCGCTCCGTCTACGCGTAGGCCGCGAAGAGCTCCTCGAACGCCTTCACCTGATTCCCCTCGGCGGACGAGGGCACGAGGATCGGCACGTTCACCCCGGCGTCGATCCAGGCCTCGACGCCTTCGCGCACCGCGCTCGCCGGCCCGAAGAGGGTGTTGTCGGCGAGCCACTGGTCGGTGAGGAGTGAGGGCACCTTCTCGGGCTGCCCGGCGGCGAGGGCCTCCTCGATCGCCTCCATCTCCTCGACGTAGCCCGCGGATTTCCAGACGTTGCGGTAGTTGGGGAGCATCGCGTAGCTCGTGAGCGTCTTGCGGTTGCGTTCGCGGGCGCGGTCGACATCGTCGTGGATCGTGGTGGGGATCATGTTCATCACGAGGAAGTCGTCGCGCTCGCGCGCCGCCGCGGGGAGCGCGGCCAGCGACTTCCCCATGTGGGAGCGCGCGACGTTCGCGTAGACCATGCCGTCGGCGATCTCGCCGGCCAGGTGCACCATCTTCTCGCGCAGCGTCGCGAGCACCAGCGGCGGGAGGTCTCCGACCCGCGGCACCGCGCGCCACGCCTCGACGAACGCGCGGGTGTCCCGCAGCGGCTTCCCCGCGTGCACGCCGAGGCGCTCGAGCACGGGGCCGTGGCTCACGCCGATCCCGAAGCGGAAGCGCCCGCCCGAGATCTCGTGGAGGAACGCCGCGGTCTGGGCGAACTCGCTGACGTGGCGGGTGTAGAGGTTCACGATCGTCGTCCCGAAGGGAATCCGCTCGGTGACGTGGCTGATCGCCTGACACAGGCCCAGCGAATCGCCGATCGACGCACAGTAGATCCCCGAGAACCCCCGCCGCTCGATCTCGGTGGCCAGATCGATCATGGCCTGACGCTTTCCAGGGGTGGCAGCGATCGCGACGGCGGGCATCGGGGTCATCGGAGCTCTCCTCGGCGGGTGGCGGCGCAGTCTATCACCCTGGCCACGGATCCGACGTGAGACGAAGCAGGGGCGGACTCAGCCGAGGACGGGGCGGCGCCGATACGAGGCCCATGCGCATCGCACTGATCGGAGAGGGCACCCGGGGCGACGTGACGCCGCTGTGCCGCTTGGGGGCCGAGCTCCTGGCGCGCGGGCACGAGGTGCGGCTGGTGTCGCGGCCGGACTTCGCGGAGGCGGCGCCGGCGGGGGCGGAGTTCCGGGCGATCGGGCCACCGATCCGTCGCTTCACGGCGCGACATGCGGGGGCCTTCCAGAAGATGGGCTGGGGCTTTGCCCGGGCCTCGGCGGCGTACCGCGAGGAGTGCTTTCGGGTGCAGTGCCAGGAGCTCCCGTCGGCGCTGGCGGGCTGCGACCGGGCGATCGGAGCGGGGATGGTGCTCG
>JANQRO010000396.1 GCA_028284525.1 Myxococcota bacterium
GGCGCCGGTGCCGATCACGGCCACCCGCTTCCCCGCCGGATCGAACTCGGCGGGCCAGCGCGCCGTGTGCCACGAGGGGCCCCGGAAGCGCTCGGCGCCCTCGATCTCGGGCAGGTTCGGGCGGTTCAGGAAGCCCACGGCGGTGATCACGACGTTCGAGCGCACGGTGCGCCGACCCCCGGGGCCGTCGACCTCGATCTCCCACATCGACGCCGCCTCGTCCCAGACCAGCGAGCGCACCTCGGTCTTGAACGTGATGTGACGGCGCACGTCGAAGGTGTCCGCGACCCAGTCGAAGTATTTCTGGTTCTCGGTCCAGGGGCAGAACGCGTAGGGGTAGATGTAGTCGATCCCGAAGAGATGGGTGTAGAGCCGGCTCGGCGTATCGACCCGCGCACCGGGGTAGCGGTTCTCGTGCCAGGTCCCGCCCACGCCCTCGTTCTTCTCGAAGACCTGGAAGCGGATCCCCGCGCGCTGGAGCTGGATCGCCGCGTTGAGCCCCCCCATGCCGGCCCCGATGATCGTGACCGAGAAGTCCTCGAGCTTCTCCGGCGAGGGCTCCCGCGACCACTCGAGGCCGCGCGCCCAGGGGTCGAGGGCCAGCTCTTCGAGCCACAGCTCGATCGACTCGGGCTCGAGGTCGGAGCCGGTCGCCAGGGCCATGCTCTTCGGCAACCGGTCGGCGGGTCCGATCTCGATGTCCCCCGCACCCTGGTCGCGGTAGGACTTGAGGAACTCGGCCGCCTTGCGGCGGACGAGGGTGGCGTCATCCGCGTCGAGCCCCATGATCGGGAACAAGCCGCGGCCGCCCCGCGCGATGGCCGTGGTGGCGGCGATCTCGGGGTCGCCGGTGAGCTGGTAGACGAGCCCCCGGAGCACCATCGGGTCGGCGAAGCCCATCGCCTCCTCGATGGCCTCGTCGCTCGCCATCAGCAGCTCTTGGCGGGTCCGAGAGTGTCCGACCTCGTCTTGTCGATTCGATTCCGGGGTGCGCTTGTTCATACCCAGGAGTATAGGCGGAGGGTCGCCGCGTGGGGCCGGTCGGGTTCGGGACGCCTGGCGGCCTAGGAATCGGTGCCGACGAATTTGTCGTAGCGGATCCGGGAGGAGAACAGGCCCTTGCCGCGGAGGACATCGATGGCCGCATCGATCATGCCGGGTGGGCCGCACAGGTAGCCTTCGCGGCCGCGGAGGCTCTCGCAACGGCGCGCCACCACGTCGGTCACCAGGCCGACCTCGCCGTCCCACTCGTCTCCGCTCCCCGGCTCGGAGAGGGCGGGGACGAAGCGGAAGTCGGGGAGGGCGCGGGTCATGGCGTCGAGCTCGTCGAGCCAGAAGAGGTCGCGGGCGCTGCGCGCTCCGTAGAACAAGGTCACGGCGCGCCGCGAGCCCTCCTCGCGGAGGTGTCCGAGCATCGCCCAGACCGGGGCCAGCCCGGAGCCCCCGGCAACCATGACGATCGGCGCCTCGCTCTCGATCAGCGCGAACTGCCCGTAGGGGCCGCGGAGGGACAGCGCGTCTCCCACCGAGAGCCCGCCGGCGACGTGGCGGGAGAAGAGACCGCCGGGGAGGATCTTGACCAGGAGTTCGACGCGGTCGGCGGCGCTCGGCGGGTTGGCCATCGAGAAGGCCCGCCACGCGTCGGTGCCGGGCACCCGCACCTCGACGTACTGCCCCGCGCGAAATGCGAATGTCGTGGGGTCGGTGAGGGCGAGCTCGAGGTGCCAGAGGTCGTGGGTGAGCGCTTGCGCGGCCACCACCCGGGCCTCGAGATCGCGAGGTGGCACCCCGCTGCGCAGCGCGCTCTCCTCGTAGTCGTCGTCGAGCTCGATCGCGACGTCGCTCAACGGGTACGCCGAGCAGAGCAGGGCGAGACCCCGGTCGCGCTCGTAGTCCATGAGCGCGAAGCTCGAGGCCTCTTCCAGATCGACCTCGCCGTCCGCGATCTGTGCCTTGCAGCTGCCGCAGCCGCCGTGTTTGCATCCGTAGCGAAGCTGGATCCCCTGGCGGATCGACGCTTCGAGGATCGTCTCCTCCTCCTCGCAGTCGAAGGAGACCCCGAAGGGCAGGAGGGTGATCTCGTAGGCCACGCGGCGTCTCTACGCAGCGACGGGCGGGAGCGGGGGACGCTCCACCTCGTATTGGCAGCGCCGCAGGTCCTCGATCGTCCACTGGCGCTTGGGTTCGAGCACGGGTTGGGCGATCAGCGTGGATCCGTCCTCACGGACGTAGCCGAGGTCGCGCACCGCGTCGGCCAGGTCGTGGCCGTGGTAGAGGTCGTAGAAGCTCTTGAAGCCAAGGTAGTGACCCGGGTCGGCGAGGAAGATCTCCTGACAGCCTTCTGAGCAGGTCACGTAGGTCTCGCCCTCGTGGACGACGGATCGCCCGGTGCTGGCATCCGGGCGCGGGAAGATCGTGGGGAGCTGACACACCTGGCAGAAGTTGGGGAGCCCGCCGAGCTCCTTCAGGATGAGCATCCCGGCATCGGGGTCGGTCATCTGGGCGTAGGCCTCCCAGAACTGGCCGAAGTGGCTGTACCAGCCTGGGTACTTCGCCTCGAACCAGTCCATCTCTTCGGGGCGCAGCGGGTCGTAGCGGTGATAGAACGCCGGCCAGGCCCCAAAGAGGTAGATCGCCGCCGCGTGAGAGATGGTGTCGAGGTCGGAGATCATCCGGTCGAGGTGCGGCGGCGGACGGATGCCATAGCGCTCGAGCTTCTGGTAGAAGCCCCCGTAGAACTCGTCGAAGACCCAGCGCAGCGCCATCTCCTTCGACGACTCCTGGCGGTGGCGGACGAAGTAGTCGCCGAAGAGCGCGTTCCCGACCCCGAAGCTCACGTGGCTGCGCCACGCCCACTTGTCGAGCACCTCCTGGATGAGCGGGAGGTTGCGGTCGTCCTGGAGCAGCGTCACGAGCGTCGTCCAGCCGTTGGCCATGTGCCGCGACTCGTCCGACTGGATCGTGAGCATCGTCGAGGCCAGGGCGTGGTCGCCGTGGGCCGCCGCCGCCGCCGAGAGCCCGACGAAGAAGAAGTTCGTGTAGGCCGTCTCGATGAAGATCTGGAACCCGAGGGAGGTCTCCACGGGGTCGGCGGTCATGAAGTCTTCGATGAGCGACCGGAAGATGCCCGAGCCGACGCTGTTGCCCGCGGCGTGGAGTGCGATGTCGTAGCCGGCGGGGTCGCTCCAGCTGCGCATGTGGTGACGGAGCGTGTTCATTTCGAGCTGCGCGTGCCGAATCTCGTCGAGCACCTGCATCATGTAGCCCTGACGCAGCTCGATGGGCGCGACGCTCCGCACCATACGGCCCATCTGGCGTCCCGCGGAGTACTCGATGGCGATGAGGTTCGAGAGCCCGAACTTCATGCTCTCCATCCAGCGCGGGTCGGGCGGCCCCGATTGGAGACGGCTGGCGGCTTCGAGAATCGCGTAGTGGCGGCTGTCCTTCTCGCGCTCCATCGCGAAGTACTCGCGCAACGAGGTCTTGAAGGGGTCGGCGGGCTTCAATCCCTCGAGGTGGAAGCGCGTCGTTTCGACCATCTTCTCCTCGGGGGAGATGTAGGTCGGCTCCCAGTCGATGGACTTCACCCGGTCGTAGGCTTGGGTCAGGGAAGGGGACATCGTGGGTCTCCGTCTCGGCCTAGGAGGCCAGCATTTCGGTGATGACGACGCGGTCGTCCTGCACGTCGACCTGGCCGGTGTAGCTCGTGAGCACGACGAGGAAGGTCGGCACGTCGTAGGGGCGGCCCAGGCTCTCGGAGATCGTGCTCATCTCGAAGCAGAGCCGACGCTCGGCCTCGATGCTGAGATACGAGCCGTGATCTTCGACCACGGCTTCCGGCCGATCGAGGAGCAGCGCGTCCGCGATCGCGTCCGCTTCCTCTCCGGCCATGAGCTTGACGCTCACCGTGTGCGTCTCCTGGAGAGGGGAAGCGGTCATGCAGTTCTCGCTTCGGGCACCGAGAGGCCGATCGCTTCGAGCTGGGTGCGCCACTCGTCCGTCACGCGCGCGAAGCTCGGTGCGAAGGGCGCGGGGGGGTGCTCCGGGAGGGAGAAGAGCGGTTCGAAGGCCTGACACGCCGCCACGGCGCCCGGAGCCCATTTCTCGATCCAGCCCTGGATGGTGTCGCGATTCTCCGGGGCCTGCTCGATCAGAAAGCCGACGAAGGCGGCGGTGGTCTCGACCCGATGGGCCCGGTCGGCCTCGGTCCCCCCGGCGATGATGGGAGTCACCGGATCGCCGTGGTGCGGTGCACCGCGCAGGATCAGTTCGCGGACGAAGAGCGCAGCGACCAGGGGCTCGAACACCAGGTTGATCGCGAGGTCGATCTCGCCCCAGTCGCGTTCGGCGAGCAGCAGCTCCACCCATCGTCGCGTGGGTTGCCAGATGGGCGATTCCATCCAGCTCGCCTTGCAGGACGCATCGCTGAATCCATCGATGGCGTTCTCGAGCTCCATCCCGTAGAGGGCGATGTCCTGGGCGTGGCGGTCCTTCTCGAGGCCCTGAAACATCAGCGGGCTTGCCACGACGTCGGAGAGCGCTTCGCGCTGGGCGTGGCTGAAGCAGAGGAAGAGCCCGTACTCGGGGTAGCGATAGGCGGCGTAGTGGGAGGCGAGGAGTTCCTTCCAGCCTTCGGTGAAGCCTGCAAATGCGTCGGCGCGCAGCGCCCCGTCGATAGCGTGCGCGACGGCATCTCCGACCGCGGCCTGGCGGGTGACGAAGGGTCGAAACCACTCTTGGGTGGGGTCGCGGTAGTCCCACCAGCTCCGCGCGCGCAGCTCGGTCGAGTCATCGCTCCACGCACCGCGACCCCGGGCGTCGCGGTTGAACCAGCCCTGGGCCGCGTAGTTCTCGGGCGCCCACTGCACATGCACGGTGACTTCTTCGTACTGGGTCGCCCGGCGTTTGGCGGGCTCGAAGTAGCGAAAGGGAACCGGCCCCCCGCGTCGTGTTCTCGTGGTCGTTCCCAAGCCGAACCCTCCACACGCCGCGATCGGGCGCCTCAATTGATGATAAAACTATCACTGACAAATCTATCAGACAACCCTATGCTGATCGCGGATGAGCGACACGGCCCGACATCGCGCGCCGAGCCTTCCCCGCACCGAGCGCCGCTCCCAGCTCCTGGAATGCGCCATCCGGGTGTTCGCCCGCCGCGGGATCGGAGCCGCCCGCCACGCCGAGATCGCCGCCGAGGCGGGAGTCGCCGTCCCGACGGTCTTCTCCTACTTCCCGACCCGGCCCGCCCTCGTAGAGAGCGTGCTGCTGGAGGTGGATCGCTTCCTGATCGAGATGATCGAATCGGTCGTGTCCGAAGGGGCATCGGCCTCCGAGACCCTGCTCGGGATCGTTCGCGCCTTCGCCGACCGCGGCGAGAGCCACCCCGATCGCGTGACCATCTGGCTCGACTGGAGCACATCGATTCGCGGGGACGTCTGGCCGCTCTACCAGGACTTTCAGTCTCGCGTCATCGACGCCTTCATGGCGGTCGTGCGCCGGGGCCAGGAGTCGGGCGAGCTGTCCACCACCCTCGACCCCGAGGCGGCCGCTCACCTCGTGGTCGGGTCGGGCAACATGATCGCGCAGATGCAGCTGACCCGACGGGATCCCGAGCGCATCCAGCGCTTCCTCGAGACGGTGGTCAATGGGGCCCTGCGCCCCGGCTAGGTCCGTCGCCGGGATCGGGGTCGCGCCGAGGCTCGGCTATTCGACCTTGGTGCGCTGGATGAACTCGTCGGCGCTCATGACGTGGGCCGTCGACGTCGCCAGCACCGCCAGGGTGACGCGGTGCACCTCCTCGGCCGCGACGGCGCCAAAGCCCCGATCGGGGTAGTCGAAGGTGCCCGTCGCGTCCGAGAGGAAGGCGACGCGATAGCCGTGGAACATCGCATCGCGTGCCGTGGCGTGGCAGCAGTTCTCCGTGGTCACGCCGGTCACCACGACATGGTCGATGTCGTTGCTCCGCAGGATCAAGTCGAGGTCGGTGCCGAAGAAGGCGCTATAGCGGTGTTTCTTGACGACGATCTCGCCTGGGTGCGGGGCGAGCTCGGGGATCACCTCGACGCCGGGCGTGTCGTCGACCAGGGCGGCTCCCTCGCCGATGGCGGGCCAGATCTCGCCGAAGAGCCCGAGGTCGGAGCGGTCGGGGCGGTGGACGTGGGCCGTGTAGATCACCCGCATCCCGCTAGTCCGCGCGTGCCGGAGCACGCGCTGCAGGGTGGGCAGCAGCGCCTGCCCCATCGGGGTCTCGAGGGGGGCACCCCGCGCGACGAAGTCGTGCTGCATGTCGACCACCACCACGGCGGTGTGGCGCGGAGAGAAACGCTCGATCTCGATCGGCACGCGGCCTCCTGTCGAGCCCCCTGGGCGGGCCGGGTCGGGCTCCCCCCGGTGCCTCGCCCGGCACCGTGCACCAGACATCGAGAAAGCGCGAGACCACCGCCCGGGACGCGCACTCTAGCAGCCAGGGCGGATCCAGACGGGGCTTGCCGTATTCTGTGCGGGGAGCCTGGCATCGCCGGGGTCACCCGGGCGAGCGATTCCATCCCCGAGCTCCCGGAAACGCGAGGCGACAGCACGGTGAGCCCCTCTCAGAGGTCGAGCGTCTTCCCGAGTCCGTTGCTCCGGACTTCGGGCGAGATGGTGGACCGGGTCCGCCGCTACCCGTGGCACCAGAGCCCGCTGGGCCCGATGGGTCGGTGGTCGACGGCGTTCCGCACGGCGGTCGACCTCTGCCTGGGCTCTCGCCTCTGTGGGTGTGTCTACGCGGGTGCCGAGCAGCTCGTCCTCTACAACGACGCCTACGCGTCGATTCTCGGCACCAAACACCCGTGGGCCCTGGGATGGCCGGCGCGGGAAGTCTGGCCCGAGGTCTACGACGTCATCGGGCCGCTGATGCGGCGGACCTTCGAGACCGGGGAAACCACGGGTGGCGACGACGCGGCGATCTTCTTGAATCGCTCGGGATACGTCGAGGAATTCTACTGCTCGTTCACCTACACCCCGTTGATCAACGAGGACGGCGAGATCGAAGCCGTGTGCGCGACGCTCCCCGAAACGACCTCCCGGGTGATCGGCGAGCGTCGGTTGCGCACCCTCGAGAAGCTCGGAGCCAGTGCCCGGGACACGCGGAGCGCGGAAGAGGCGATCGTAGCCGCAGCGGAGGTCTTGTCGCAGAACCCCTACGACGTCCCCTTCGCGTCCTGCTACATGTGGGACGATGCGCGCGAGGAGGCCCGTCTCTGCGCCACTTCGAACCTCGAGCCGGGGACGTCGCTCAGCCAGGCGCTCCTACGGGGCCACACCAAGGGGCCGGCGGGAGCCGTCGTCGCACGCGCTCGACGCTGCGCGCGCAACGGGCGGAGCGAGCGTCTGGTTTTGGGGCCCGAGTTCGCGCCGCTTCCGACGGGGGCGTGGGAGCAGGGCCCGGACAACGCGGTGATCCTTCCGATCGTTTCGCGGGGCGGCGACGCACCAGACGGCTTCGTCGTGGCGGCGGTGAG
>JANQRO010000401.1 GCA_028284525.1 Myxococcota bacterium
CGGGCCTGGGTCGTGCTGGGCTACGACGCGGTACGCCAGGCCCTCCGTCATCCGGCGCTCTCCTCGGAGCGCCATCTCGAGATGATGCGCGGCGTCGACGAGACCCACCCGGGCCACGCCTCCTTCCCCCGCTGGATGGTGTTCCGCGACGCCCCGGTGCACTCGCGGCTGCGCAGCCTGGTGAACAAGGGGTTCACCCCCCGCGTCGTGGAGCGGCTCGCCCCGCGGATCCGACAGATGGTCGACGAATGTCTCGACGACTTCGCGGCCCGCGGGCCGGGCGACTTCGTCGCGGGCTTCGCCTTCCCGCTGCCGGCGATCGTGATCGCCGAGCTCCTCGGCGCCGCCCCCGAAGACCGCGGTCTCTTTCGCACGGCCAGCGAGGCGGTCGCCGGGCTGGTGTTCCGCGAGGCGGGCTCGGGCCGCCACGAGCGCTCGCGGCAGGGTCTGGTCGAACTCGAGCGCTACTTCGCGGCGCTGGTCGCGGCGAAGCGGCGCGACCCGGGAGGGGACCTGGTGAGTCAGCTCATCGCCGTCGAAGAGGCCGGGGACCTGCTCGACACCGACGAGCTCATCGCGACCTGCATCATGATCCTGATCGCCGGACACGAGACGACCGCCAGCTTGCTGGCGTCGACGGTGCTGGCCCTCGAGCGCCATCCCGCGCAGCGCGCCCAGATCGCCGGGGACGCCGACCTGATGCCCAGCGCCGTCGAGGAGCTCCTGCGCTTCGAGGGCCCGGCGAAGATGATCGGACGCGTCGCCCGGGAGGAGATCGAGCTGGCCGGGGCGACCCTTTCCGAGGGCGCCCGGGTGCTCCTCGTCCTCTCCGCGGCCAACCGCGACCCCGCGGTCTTCCGCGCGCCCGAAGACCTCGACCTCGAGCGCCACCCCAACCCCCACGTCGCGCTGGGCTTCGGCGAGCACTTCTGTCTCGGGGCGCACCTCGCGCGGCTCGAGCTGCGGATCGCCCTGCGCGCCCTGTACCGGCGGTTCCCGGGTCTGCGGGTGACGACCGATCGGCCCGAATGGCGGCGCACCCTCGTGACCCGCACCCTCGAGCGGCTGCCCGTCGCGTTCTAGACGCCGCGCGGCCAGCCGCGGGTCCCTCGCCTACCCTGCACGGGGTCCCGCGTGCCTCAGGAGCTCCCCGTGCGTTTCTCGTTCCGCGTCGTCTTCGGTGCGATCGGCCTGTGGATCGCCGCAGCCGTCGTACCCGGCATCCACCTGGAAGGCGCCCTCACCCTGGCGGCGGCCGCCCTGGTGCTGGGCGTGGTGAACGCCGTCGTAAAGCCGATCGCGATCTTTCTGACCTTTCCGATCACCCTCGTCACCCTCGGGCTCTTCCTGATGGTCATCAACGCCGGGATGCTCGCCCTGGTGGCCTCCCTGTTCCGCGACTTCCAGATCGACGGCTTCTGGTCGGCCCTCTTCGGCGCGCTGATCGTGAGCCTCGTGAGCTGGATCGCCTCCCTCGGGGTCTCGCCCGACGGACGGGTGGACGTGATCCGGGTCGAGGATCGGCCGCGCTGAGCCGACCCGGCCGCCGGGCCTCTGGATTTGCGATGCGTCCGCGTCGTCGCCTGGATCCGCGACGCGTCGCCTACTGGATCACCGATTCGATCGCGATGTTGCGGCTCCGCAGGGTCGTGCCCTGGGCGCGAGTGAGCCCGGTCACCGAGTTGTGATAGACCTGCTGGGAGACGATCTTCTGCTCCTCGGCGGAGACGAGATCGCGTTCCCGCTGGAGCACGTCGAAGGGCGTGGACTCCCCGTACTCGAGGCGCAGCCGCTCGGCACGAAGCTGCTCCTCGGCGGCGAGCCGCCGACGCTCGGCGGCCTCGATCCCCTCGATCGCCGCCTTGGGCTCCCGCACCGCCCGACGGGTCTCGGCGATCACCACCTGCTGCTCCCGGCGTAGCCGGGCCTCGGCGCGGTCGTGCTGGAACTCGGCCCGGCGGTACGAGTGGCGCTCGGAGACGTTGCCCAGCGGGATCGAGAGGACCCCGCGCACCGACCACTGCTGCGCCCCCTTGGTCTTGAAGAAGTCGTCCATCGAATCGGGGAAATCGGGGCGCGGGCTGGGCACCGTGCCGACCGGCGGGCTACCCGGCAAGGCGAGTCGATCCTCGTTCTCGCGGCCGGAGAGCCCCTGAAAGCCAAAGCTCCCCTGCACGTTCAGTTCGGGGAGACGCTGATTGCGGGCGAAGCGCAGGTTCAGCTCCTCGCGCTCGACCGCCTTGCGGAGCACACCGAGCTCGGGGCGCTGCTCGAAGGCCAGCGCGGTGGCCTCCTCGACGTCGATGTCGCGAATCCCGATCCGGTCCGGCGGGTCGGTGGCGTTGATGGCGAGCTCCAGGGTGGGCACGAAGCGATGGCCGAGGATCTGGTTGGCCAGCTCGTCCTCGGCGTTCTCGAATTGCGCCTCGGCGCGGATCAGCGAGACCTCGCGTTCGGCCACCCCGGCCTCGGCCTCCGTCACCTCCACCTGCGAGACGACGCCCACCTCGTACTGGACGAGGGTCTGCTCCTTCAGCGCCTCCGCCGTCTCGAGGCTCTTCTGGGCGACCCGCAGCGCCTCCTTGGTCGCCACGAGGTTCCAGTAGCTGTCCTCGATGCTACGCACGACGTCCATCAGCCGGGTGCGGAAGGCCTCGTCGTCCTCGGCGACGCGGATCCGACCGCGCCGCACCTCGGTCCAGGGCTGGCTCCAGAGCAGGTTCTTCAGGAGGGGAATCTCGAGATCCAGCCGCACCTCGGAACGGAACTCCGGAGACAGGGTGCTGATGGTCAGATCGGTGTCGAGCTCGGATCCGGTGTAGCCGAGGGAGTACTCGCCGCCGAGCCAGGGCACGAGCCCGGAGATCGACGCGTTGCCGTCGTAGAAGATGTTCTGGTTCACCGTCGGTGTGCCTTCGAAGACGCTCGCGTTGGGGCGCTCCGTGTGGTCGACCCCGCCCTCGAAGTTCACGACGGGATCGAACTCCCCCCACGCGACCCCGAGCTCTTCGCGGGAGATCAGCGGCCCGTGTCGCTCCACCTGGACGTCCAGATTGTTCTGGATTCCGATGGCGACGGCGTCGTCGAGGGACAGGCTCTTCATCGCCTCCTCGATCGCCCGGGGCAGCTGGTGGTGATCCGCCGCGGCCGGCGTCGCGGCGATCGCCACCAGGGCGATCGATACCCACACTCGCATCATTGATTCCTCCAGTCTTCGACCCTGCGGCGCAGATCTTCCAGGATCAGGTAGTGCGCCGGAATGAGTATCAGCGTTGCCCCCGTGGCGAAGAGCACCCCGAACGCGAGGGAGGTCGCCATCGGGATCAGGAACTGCGCCTGCAGGCTGCGTTCGAGCATGATCGGCGTGAGCCCCGCAAAGGTCGTGAGCGAGGTGAGGGCGATCGCGCGGAAGCGCATGCCGCCGGCGCGCTCGACGGACTCCCGAGCGCCCGCCGCGTCTCGCTCGCGGTGCTCGTTCGCGAACTTCACCAGCACCAGACTGTCGTTCACCACGACCCCGGTGGCGGCGAGCACCCCGATGATCGAGAGCATGCTGAGGTCGCGGCCGGTGAGGATGTGGCCCCACATCGCCGCCACGATCCCGTAGGGAATGGCGGACATGATGATCAGGGGCTGGACGTAGGAGCGCAGCGGCACCGCCAGGAGCGCGAAGATCGCGAGGAGGGAGAACCCGAAGCCCACCTGGAAGTTGGCGAGGGTCTCGCGCTGTTCGCGTTGCTCGCCCTCGAGGCGGTAGGTGACCCCGGCGTGGCCCGCCACGAGCTCGGGCATGACCCGGGAGCTCAGGTCTGCGAGGATCTCGTTCGGCGTCACCTGGGTCTCGTCCACTTCGGCGGTCACGTTCACCACGCGTTGGCGGTCGCTGCGGCGGATCGTCGAGTAGCCCCGGCCCAGCTCTGCATGGGCGACCTGACCGAAGGGGACCGCGGCGCCGTCGGCGAGCCGGATCCGCATATCGGCGATCGACGCCAGACTCCGCCGCTCGTCCTGCGGATAGCGCACCATCACGCGGACGTCGTCGCGCCCGCGCTGGATCCGCTGTACCTCGTCGCCGTAGAAGGCCTGACGCACCTGACGGCCCAGGTCGGAGAGCGAGAGCCCCAGCGCCTCGGCGGAGGAGCGGATCGAGAGCTGGAGCTCGCGCTTGCCCTCGCGAAAGGACGACCCGACGTCGAAGACGCCGGGGTACTCCGCGAGCGCGCTCTCGAGGCGCGCGGCGGCCCGGCGCAGCACCTCGACGTCGGGCCCGCGCAGCTCGATGTCGATGGGATCCCCGGCGGAGAAGAGCGACGAAGTGAAGGTGAGCTCCACGGCGTCGGGAATCTCACCGCTCAGCTCGCGCCAGCGTTGCTCCACCTCCACGCTCGAGACGCCCGGCCGCGCCTCGGAGGGCACGAGCTCGAGGTTCACCTCGCCGAGGTGGGCGCCGCCAAAGGACTGGCCGCGCTCTCCCGGTCCCTCCGACTGTCGGGCCCGGTAGGGCTGGTCGCCGACGGTTGCGAGCACGTGCCGCACCACGCTGGTCTCGGCGCCGACGCGCTCGTCGACCTCGCGGCGCACCCGATCGGCGCTCGCCTCGAGGTGGGCGACCACCTCGGCGGTCACCGCGGCGGGCGTCCCTTCCGGCATCACGAGCTGGGCCACGACGTTGTCGCTCTCGACGTCGGGGATGAAGACGAAGCGCAGCCTTCCGCTCGCGGTGTAGCCGATCGTCACGGCGAAGAGCGCGATCCCGACGGTCGCCGTCAGGTAGGGCCGGTCGAGACAGCGGCGCAGCGCCGGGGTGTAGCGCTCTCGCACGAAGCGCTGGAGCCGTCCGTGCACCGCCTCCTGCACGCGGCGCAAGGGCCCGCGCCGGCCCCTGCGCGCGCTGTGGGCGAGGTGCGCGGGGAGAATGAACTTGGTCTCGACGATCGACCACGCGAGGGCGGTCAGCACGACCGCGGGAATCGCGCGGATCAGCCGCCCAAAGGTCCCGGGCAGCGTCAGCATCGGAGCGAAGGCCGCCATCGTCGTGAGCACGCCGAAGATCACCGGCGTCGCGATCTCCTGGGTGCCCGTGATCGCGGACTCCACCGGGTCCTCGCCCTGCTGTTGGTGCCGGTAGATGTTCTCGCCGGTCACGATGGCGTCGTCGACCAGGATGCCCAGCACGAGCAAGAACGCGAAGAGCGAGAGCATGTTGATCGACACGCCCCAGACCGGGACCAGCCACAGCGTCCCGAGGAGGGCGATCGGCACGCCCGCCGCCACCCAGATCGCCACACGCGCCTGGAGGAAGAGCGCCAGGATCAGCAGGACGAGCACGAAGCCCTGCTGGCCGTTGCGGACCAGGAGGTCGCGGCGGCTGCGCAGCAGGGCGGTGTCGTCTTGCCAGGTGGTGAGGGAGACGCCGTGGGGCAGGCGCTCCTGGACCGTGTCGAGGTAGCGGTAGACGGCCTCGGACACCCGGAGCGCGTTCTGTTGGCCCACCCGAAAGACCTGGACGAGCACCGCGGGCTGGCCGTCGAAGCGCGCCAGCTGGTCGGTCTCGCGAAAGCCGTCGATCACGGTGGCCACGTCGCCCACCTGGAGGCGCCGTCCGTCCTCCAGAGCGATCAGCGGGAGGGCCTCGAAGTCGAGGCGGTTGTAGGCCTGGCCCTTGGCGCGCAGGAGCACCTCGCCCCCCCGTGCCTTGATCGTTCCGCCGGGGAGGTCGACCGAGCTGCGTCGCACCGCCCGCACCACCTCGTCGAAGGTGAGGCCGTGGCGACGCAGCCTCGCCTCGGAGACCTCGATCGACACCTCGTAGGGACGCGCGACGGCCAGATCGACCTGGGTGATCGCGGGGAGTGCCGCGAGCTCGTCGCGCACCTGCTCGCCGATGCGCTTCAGCGTGCGCTCGTCGGCGTTCCCGCCCACTGCCACGCTGATCACCTGGCGACGCGCGAGCACCTCCTGGACCACCGGCCGTTCGGCCTCCTCGGGAAAGTTGTCGATCGAGTCGACCCGGTTCTTCACGTCGTCGAGCACCCGCCGCGTGTCGGCGTCGTCGAAGAGCTCGGCGGTCACCGTGCCGCCCCCCTCGCTCGAGCTCGAGGTGATGCGTTTGATGCCCTCGATCCCCTGGAGCTGCTCCTCGATCAGGATCGTGATGCCCTCCTCGACCTCCTCGGGAGCCGCCCCCGGGTAGTCGACCTGGACACTCACCACACCGAGCTGCACCTCCGGGAAGACCTCCTGCTTGATCCGCGGGAGCGAGAGCGCGCCGCCGGCGAGGATCACCACCATCAGGAGGTTGGCCGCCACCGAGTTGCGTGCGAACCAGGCGATGGCGCCGTTCATGGGCTCGACACCCTCCGCACCCGCATCCCGTCGGTCGCGGCCTCCAGGGTCGAGACGCAGACCTCGTCCCCCGCGGCGAGCCCGGCCCCGACCACGACGGTGTCGCGCTCGCGGCGCAACACCTCGACGGCGCGGAAGCGAAGCGTCTCGCCGTCCACGACCAGCACCTGATCGCCGGCGCGCAGGGCGCCGCTCGGCAGCCGCACCGCCCCGTCCACGCTCCGCCCCTCGATCTCGGCCTGGACGAAGAGCCCGGGAGCCAGGGGCGGCGTGTCGCCCCGCTCGGTCTCCCGGAAGAAGGGATCGTCGACGACGGCCACCAGGGTCACCATCCGCGTGCGCGGGTCGATCTCCCCCTCGGCGCGGTCGATCGCGCCCGTCCACTGGGCGTCGCGGCCCGCGACCTCGGCCCGCAGCACCACCGGCGGGCCGGACGGCTCCGCGCCCGCCTGGAAGTCCAGGGGGATGCCCAGGTGCGCGAGGGCCTCGTCGGGAACGGGCAGCCGCACCTCGGCGCGATCGACGGCGTAGATCGAAGCCAGGGGCGTGCCTCGGGAGACGAACTGCCCCCGGTCGACCGCGACGGAGGAGACCCGTCCGGCGTAGGGCGCGCGGACCGTCGTGCGCTCGAGATCGAGCTCGGCGCGGGCCAGATCGGCACGGGCGCTGCGCAGCGTGGCGTGGGCCACCCGGGCCTGGCTCTCGCTGGCGTCGAGGTCGTCGCGGCTTTGCACCCCTTCGTCCACGAGCTGGCGCCGCCGGTCGAGACGCAGATCGGCGAGGGTGGCCTCGCTCTCCGCCCGCTCCACGGCGGCGCGGGCCTTCTCGAAACTCACCCGGTGTTCGCGGTCGTCGAGACGGAGCAGCACCTCGCCGTCGCGGAAGAAGCCACCCTCCTCCAGCGCGGGTCCGAGCTCGAGGACACGGCCCGCGACCTCGGCCACGAGCTCGCTGTACACGGCGGCCTCCACGCTCCCCTCCGCGGGCACGTCGAGACGCAGGGTCTGGGGAGTCACCCCCACCACGCGCACGAGGGGCGGCAGGTAGTCGGGGGCGACGACCTCGACCTCGCGTCGGGTCAGCAGGAGGAGCGCCACCACCGCAGCGGCGCCCCCGAGCACCGCCAGCGGCAGCAGGGCGCGTCGTGCGCGGGTCGCGCGTCGCGGTGTCTCGGCCGGGGGATCGGGGCTCTCGACGGGTCGCAAGGATGTCGTCACGACGTCGCCTCCTCCCGACTCCGGGAACTGGCCGGGGCGCGAAAGCCCGCCGCGAGGAAGGTCACGAGACGTTCGAGGCGGGTCTCCGGGTCTGCCTCCGGAACGGTGAAGGGCGGACCGCGGCGTTCCCGGTAGGGATCGGCGAGCTCCTGGAGGACCACGCCCGTCATGTAGTGGAAACGAACCGCGACCTCCTCGAGGGGAAGCGGCGCGAGGCTGCGGGCCAGCTCTGGACCAAAGCGCTCGGCGACCTCGCGCAGCTGGGTCATCGCGGCCTCGCGGAAGGCCTCCCCCGCCTCCCAGTAGGCGCGACTCAGCATCTGGGCGAAGAGCTGCCCGCGTTCGCCGCTCGTCACCAGCCGCATCGCCGGGGCGAGGAAGGCGTCGAGGAGCGCCTCGACCGGAATCGCTTCGCCTTGCGCCGCGCCCACGAGTTCTTCGAGACGCTTCAAACGCGCCTGGTTCACCGGCTCGATGCGCCGCGCCATCACCGCGCCGAGGAGCGCCTCCTTCGACCCGAAGTGGTAGTGGATCGCGGCGAGGTTCACGCCGGCGGCGCGGGTCACGGCGCGCAGCGACGAGCCATCGACCCCCCGTTCGGCGAACAGCCGCTCCGCGGCGTCGAGGATCCGTTCCGGTGTATCGGTCGCGGGCATCGCGTCGCCCTCCCGACCCCAGATTAGATCAAACGACTGCTTCAATCGATGCGGGAGATGGCGACGCGGGGCCTCGCGAAACCCGTTTTGGCGATGGGCGTTGGAGCGGGAGCTGCGGGTACGCGCTCAGAGCACCTTCATCACTTCGGTGAAGTCGCTCATCGATTCCCGGAAGACCGCCATCGGCGGCAGGAGACTGATCTCCTTGAGCCCGGCGGCCTCCGACTTGCGGATCTTCTCGGCGATCTCGGTCGGGCTCCCGACCAGGTTCGACGCCTCGATGAGCTCCGGGGTGATGAAGCGACGCTCCGCCGGCGGGTGGTAGGTGCAGTGCCCGTCGTGGATCTGGCGGAAGCGCTTCTCCGCGGGCATCTCCATCTTGTCGACGTACTCGCGATACTCTTCCCAGATCCCGTGCATCGCCTCGGGAATCATCTCTTCGTTGTGGGTGTACTCATAGATCTCGTAGACGAAGTGGATCAACGCCACGACGAAGGACCCGCAGGCGTCGATCACCCGGTCGTCGGTGAGCGTTTCCCCCGCGCGCAGCACGACCGCGTTGGAGAGCGACGCCGTGTGGTAGGACTCGTCGAGGCTGCGTCCCGCGGCCTCCGCCCCCTGCTTCACCATTCCCATGTTGTACGAGACGAGGTCGGGGTTCTCGGCGCCCGCCGAGATCAACCCGTCGCCGTACTGGCCGGCGATCTGCAGCGCCTTCGGACCGTTGGCGGCGACGATGATCGGGACGGAGTCGTCGGTGTTGCGAAAGCCCAGATCCTGGTGGAGGAACTGGATGCTCTTGGTGACCCCGCGGTAGGTGTAGTCGACCTCGTCGCCGGCGAGGAGCGTGCGGACCACGCGGAGGTACTCGGCGAACTCCTTCAGCGGCATCGGGTTCTGGCCCATCACGCGCATCGCGGTGTGACCGGTGCCGATGCCGAGGAAGGTGCGACCCGGGGCGAGGCGGTTGATCGAAGCGATCGAGTGGGCCGTCACCGGAGCGATGCGCGTGCCGGGAATCGCGACTCCCGTCCCGATCTTGATGCGCGAGGTGCCCTGCGCCATCAGCGCCATCGTCGCGTAGCAGTCCGACCAGATCATCTGGGAATCGGGCACCCAGATCGCGTCGAAACCCAGGTCTTCGGCGACCTTGGCCAGGGACCAATCGTCGATCTTCGTGGGGACGGTGACACTGAACTGCATCGTGGGACCTCCTTTGGCGTGCAGGGTACCGCGCAGCGCCACCGCCGGGCGAGCGACCCCCTTGGCTGACGTTGGCTGACGACGAGCTCCCCAGCGGTGTCTACCGCGAACGCCGCCGCCGCATCCTCCGGCTCGCCGTCCCGGTGATGGGGGGCATGGTCTCCCAGACCGTGCTCAACCTGGTGGACACGGCGATGGTGGGGAGCCTCGGCACGACGCCCCTCGCCGCAGTCGGTCTGGCCAGCTACGTGAACGTCGTCTCGCTGGCCTTCCTGATGGGCATCGCGGCGGCGGTCCAGGCCAAAGCCTCGCAACGGATCGGCGCCGGTCGCGCAGAGGAGGCGGCCCACCCGCTCAACGCGGGTC
>JANQRO010000449.1 GCA_028284525.1 Myxococcota bacterium
GCGGTGGCCGAGACGCTGGTGGGGATTCTCGCCGCCAACGACGCCTTGGCCGAGCACCACCGCGCTCAGCAGCGCCGATTCGCCAGCGCGAGTCGCTGACCCGCAAGGCCCGCAACGGGGGCGCGCGAACGGCCGCGGACTCGATGCGGGCCGCGCCAGGCGCCCACCGACGTGCGCCAACACACGCCACCACGCGCCACCACGCGCCGGTGGGGGACCGGGGCCTGCACTATCGTCCGGGTCCGCGCCGCAGCGGACCTGCGGCGCGCGGACCCCCTGGAGGACCCATGGCCGAATTCGGCACCTACGGCGACATCGCGATCGAGCTCGGCGACGACTATGTCGCCACGGCGGAGATCCGCCGCGGCCCCCACAACTTCTTCGACCAGCAGATGATCGCGGACCTGGCGAGCGGTTTCGAAGCCCTCGACCAGGACCCGGGCTGTCGCGTGATCGTGCTGTGCGCCGAGGGCAAGAACTTCTGCGCGGGCGCCGACTTCTCCACCAAGCGCGACGGTGGCGATCGCGGCATGCCCTCGAACATCAGCGGAGGCACGGGACGCCATCTCTACGACGAAGCGGTGCGGCTCTTCCGCACCCGCACCCCGGTCGTAGCCGCCGTGCAGGGCCAGGCCGTGGGCGGCGGACTCGGCCTCGCCCTGATGCCGGACTTCCGCGTCGCCAGCCCCGAGTCGAAGTTCTGTGCGAACTTCGCACGGCTGGCCTTCCATCACGGCTTCGGACTCTCGGCGACGCTGCCCCGCATCGTCGGCCAGCAGAAGGCCCTCGAGCTCCTCTACACCGGGCGGCGCGTGGCGGGCGAAGAAGCCCTTGCCATCGGCCTCTGCGATCAGCTCGTCCCCGCCGAAGACCTTCGGGCCGCGGCCCACGCTTTCGCCACCGAGATCGCGGCCTCGGGGCCGTTGGCCGTGGACTCGATCCGTCAGACCATGCGCGGCGATCTCGCGGACGCCGTGCGTGCCGCGACGGATCGAGAGAAAGCCGAGCAGGATCGGTTGTCTTCGAGCGACGACTTCAAGGAGGGCGTGAAGGCGATGGGCGAGCGCCGCAAGCCCGACTTCACGGGCGCCTGAGCGGCTCTCCTTGACCGCGAGCCCGGTCCTCACGCACTGGGGCCCCTTCGTCATCGAGAGCGACGGAGAGACCGTGACGCGGGTGCACGCGCACCCCGACGACCCCGCCCCCTCGCCGATCGGCCAGTCCCTCCGGCAGGTGCACGAATGCCGGGTGGCACGGCCGGCGGTCCGCCGCTCCTGGCTCGAGGGAGGTCCGGGCACGCGCCCCGAGCGGCGCGGCCGGGAGCCCTTCGTCGAGGTGGACTGGGACGAGGCCTTGGACCTCGTCGCCGGCGAGCTCGCCCGGGTGCGGGATCGCCACGGGGCCCAGGCGATCTTCGGGGGGTCCTACGGCTGGTCGTCCGCGGGACGCTTCCATCTCGCCGGCAACCAGACCAAACGCTTCCTGCGCCATCTGGGTCCCTACACCGACACCGTGGGCACCTACTCGTCCTCCGCCGCATCGACGATCCTGCCCTACGTGCTGGGGATGCCCTATCTCACGGCCGTCGCCCAGCAGACCTCCTGGTCGGTGATCGCCGAGCACACCGAGCTCTTCGTGGCCTTCGGCGGGCTGCGGCTGAGCAACACCCAGGTGAGCTACGGCGGTCAGGGACCCCACCACACCGGTGCCTGGCTGGAG
Organism: Myxococcota bacterium; assembly: GCA_028284525.1. GTDB lineage: Bacteria > Myxococcota_A > UBA9160 > UBA9160 > PR03 > JANQRO01. The sequence goes on from JANQRO010000449.1 coordinate 1,720, forward strand.
CACGCGCGGGAGCGCGGTGTCGAGTTCGTGAACGTCTCGCCCCTGCGCGACGACCTGGCGCCCGGCCTCGGTGCGCGCTGGCTCCACCCGGTACCCGGCACCGATGTCGCCCTGATGGCGGCGTTGATCCACACCCTGGTGGTGGAGGAGCTCCACGACCGCGGCTTCCTCGAACGCTACTGCGTGGGCTGGGAGACCCTCGAGTCCTATCTGCTGGGCCGCAGCGACGGCGTCCCGAAGTCGGCGGCGTGGGCGGCGCGGATCACCGGGCTCGAGACCGACACGATCGCGGGCCTCGCACGGGAGATGGCGAGGCGTCGCTGCTTCGTGAGCCTCACCCTCGCCGTCCAACGTCAGGACCACGGCGAGCAGAGCCATTTCATGGGCGTCGCCCTCGCGGCGGCCCTCGGCCAGATCGGCCTGCCCGGGGGCGGCGTGGCCTTCACGTTCGGCGCGTCGGGAAGCGTCGGCGCGGGCCCCGCCCCGGCGCGGATCCCGAGCCTCCCCGTCCCGAAGCCCCATCCGGACACGCCGCTCGTCTCGGTGTCGCGCATCACCGAGCTCCTCGAGGGCCCCGGCGAGACGGCCGTCTTCAACGGGCGAAGCGACCCGTTCCCCGAGATCCGGCTGGTCTACTGGTGCGGCGGCAACCCCTTCCACCACCACCAGGACCTGAACCGGCTCGCCGCGGCCTGGCAGCGACCCGAAACCATCGTGTTCCACGAGCCCTTCTGGACTCCGGCCGCGAAGCGCGCCGACATCGTCCTGCCCGCGACCACCCCCCTCGAGCGGAGCGACCTCGGCGCCGGGGGGACGCTCCTCGTGGCCATGCAGCCCCTCGTCCCGCCCTACGGCGAGGCGCGGGACGACTACGCGACCTACTGCGCGCTCGCCGAGCGGCTGGGGTTCGGCGACGCGTTCTCCGAGGGGC
>JANQRO010000455.1 GCA_028284525.1 Myxococcota bacterium
ACGTTGGTCCGCGCGATCACCCGCGAGCCCACCGCCGCCTGGAGCGCCACCTCGTACATCTGGCGCGGGATGAACTCCTTGAGCTTGCGCACCAGCTCCGATCCGCGGTGGTAGGCGCGCTCGCGGTGGACGATGAGCGAGAGGGCGTCGACCGGGGCGCCGTTCACCAGAACGTCGAGCTTCACCAGGTCGGCCGGGGCGTAGCCGACGAGATCGTAGTCGTAGGAGCCGTAGCCTCGGGTGGCGCTCTTCAGCCGGTCGTGGAAATCCGCCACGACCTCGGCCAGGGGCAGCTCGTAGCGCACCTGCACCCGCGGGCCGTGGACCGCCATATCCTTCTGGACCCCGCGCCGCTCCTGACACAGCGCGAGGACCGGGCCCAGGTGTTCCGAGGGCACGTGGATCGTCGCGAGGATCACCGGCTCCTCGATGCGCTCGACCTCGGTGGTGTCGGGGAGCGCCGCCGGGCTGTCGATGTCGATCGGGTCGCCTTCCTTGAGGACCACCCGGTAGCGCACCGTCGGCGCGGTGGTGATCAGCGCGAGGTTGTACTCCCGCTCGAGACGCTCCTGGATGATCTCGCCGTGGAGAAAGCCCAGGAAGCCACAGCGAAAGCCAAAACCCAACGCGGCGCTCGTCTCGGGCTCGTAGCCAAAGGAAGCGTCGTTCAGGTGGAGCTTCTCGAGCGCGGCCTTCAGGGCCTCGTAGTCCTCGGGGTCCACGGGGTAGAGCCCCGCGAACACCATCGGCTTCACCTCCTGGAAGCCCGGGAGCGGCGTCTCGGCCGCGCCCGAGGCGTCGGTGATGGTGTCGCCGATGCGCACGTCGCTGAGCCGTTTGATCCCGGCGACGAGCACCCCGACCTCCCCCGCCTCGAGGGCAGCCACCGATCGCGGGTGGGGGTCGACGACGTCGATGTCCTGCACCTCGTGCTCGCTGCCCCGGGCCATCAGCTGGATCCGCGCGCCGCGCTCGAGCCGACCGTCGACGATACGCACCAGCATCGCGACCCCGACGTAGGGATCGAACCAGGAATCGAAGATCAGCGCGCGCAGCGGCGCCTCGGCCTCACCGGCCGGGGCCGGCACCGTCTCGACGACCCGGTCGAGGAGCTCTTCGACCCCCTGCCCCGTCTTGGCCGAGAGAAAGATCACCTGGTCGGCGTCGAGGCCGAGGACGTCCTCGATCTCCTGGGCCACCCGCTCGGGCTCCGCCGAGGGAAGGTCGATCTTGTTCACCACCGGGATGATCTCGAGATCGGCCTCCAGGGCCAGATAGGCGTTTGCGAGGGTCTGGGCCTCGATTCCCTGGGTGGCGTCGACCACGAGCACCGCGCCTTCGCAGGCCTGGAGGGCCCGCGACACCTCGTAGGAGAAGTCGACGTGCCCCGGCGTGTCGATCAGGTGGAGGACGTGGGGCTCGCGCTGGTCACCGACCCGGTGGTAGAGCCGGACCGTCTGCGCCTTGATCGTGATCCCGCGCTCGCGCTCGAGGTCCATCTTGTCGAGGAACTGGTCGCGTCGCTCGCGGTCGCCCAGGGAGTCGGTGGCCTCGAGGAGGCGATCCGCCAGCGTGCTCTTGCCGTGGTCGACGTGGGCGACGATCGAGAAGTTGCGGATGCGGTCCTGCACGCTCACTCGCCCTCCCCGCGGAGCGGGGACTCCGGGCTCTCCAGGTAGGCCCGGAGCCCTTTCTGCCAGCTCGGCAGGAGGACTCCGGCGCGCTCGGCCCGGGAGAGATCGAGCACCGACCAGGCCGGGCGCGGCGCCGGGCGCGGAAAGGCACCGCTCGTGACCGCCTCGATGGGAACCTCGAGACCCGCGGCCTGGGTGGCGGCCCGGGCCAGCTCCCACCACGACGCGACGCCGGAATTCGCCAGATGATAGGTGCCCGACTCTCCGGCCTCCAGCAACGCGAGAATGCCCTCGGCCAGGTGCTGGGCGTAGGTCGGTGAGCCGCGCTGGTCGTCGACGACGCGCAGCGCCGGGCCTTCGCCGCGCGCGGCGCGCGACGCCGCTCCGAGGATGGTGCGGACGAAATTGCCGCCGTCGCCGAACACCCAGGCTGTGCGCACGATGAGTGCGTCGGGTTGCGCCGCCCGCACGCGCTCCTCGCCGGCGAGCTTGCTCTTGCCGTACACGGAGAGCGGCGCCGTCGGATCGTCTTCCCGCCACGGGCGGTCGCCCCGCCCGGCGAAGACGTAGTCGGTGGAGACGTGGACCAGCTGCAGACCCAGGTTGGCGCAGAGTTCGGCGATCGCGCCGGGGGCCTCGGCGTTCACCCGCCAGGCCAGCTCGGTTTCGCTCTCGCAGCGGTCGACGGCGGTCATCGCGGCGGCGTTCACGACGAACTCGCCGCCGCTGGCGCGCAGGTCGCCGAGCCGCGCGGCAAAGCTCTCGGGGCGCTCTAGATCGAACTCCTCGCGGCCCCACGCCAAGACCCGGCCCGGCCCGAGGGCGCGACACAGCGCGCGGCCGAGCTGCCCGTCCGCCCCCAGCACCGCGACGCCCGGGGTGTCGGCGTTGTCGATGTCACCCGCCAATTCGGAAGCCCACCCGTCGCGCTACGACGCCGATTCGTCCAAGACCCAGGTCGGAAGCGCGCGCTCGGACTTGAGCTCGCGCGCGACGCGCTCGGCGCGCTCGCGTGTCGAGACCGGACCGACCCGGACGCGCCAACGGGCGCTCTCCGCCTCGCCCTCCGGCGCGGCGACATAGACCGGGTAGCCGGCGCCCTCCAGGTCTTCGGCAAGCTCTCGAGCCGCTTCGGCGTCGGCAAAGGCCCCCACCTGCACCGAGAATCCCGTCGGGTCGAGCGCCGGGGGCCGGACCCGGGGATCTCGCTGCGGAGACCCCCCGCCGGGACCTCCCGCTTCGAGGGCGATCTCCTGCGGATCTCCCGTGACGTAGTTCGCCATCAGCGCGGGGTCCTCGAGGGCCAGCCCGGCGACGACGCCGATCGCAAAGCCCGCGGCCACCACCAGGGAGGCCGTGACGAGCGTCCCCAGGACGGCGCGGATCCGGCCGCGAGCGCCGGCGCGCTGCCTACGTGTCGACCCCTCTTCGCTCACATCCGCTCCGGCGCGCCCACGCCCAGCGCCCGCAGCCCGTTGCCCAGCACCTGGCGAACGGCCAGACACAGGCCCAGCCGCGCCTGGGTGAGCGCCGGGTCGTCGGACAACACCCGGTGTCTGGTGCCGTCCTGGATATAGGGATTCCAGGCACCGGCGACGTCGCGCAGGTAGTAGGCGACGTGGTGTGGCTCGCGCAGCCGCGCCGCGCGGTCGAGGGTCTCGGGCAAGCGCAGCAGGAGCTTGATCAGCTCGAGCTCCTCTGGGAGCGCGAGCGGCGCGGCGTCGAACCCGGCGTCCGGCATCGCGACACCGGCCTCCCGCGCGCGGCGCTCGATGCCGTGGGTGCGCGCAAAGGCGTACTGCACATAGAACGCCGGGTTCTTCTTCCAGTCCTGGTCCCGTGCGAGGTCGAGGTCGAAGTCGAGGTGCCCCTCCGCCTTGCGACCGATCATGAAGAAACGAAACACGTCGGCGCCGACGTCGCCGAGGAGCTCATCGACCGTGACGTAGGTCGCGCGACGGGTCGACTGCTTCACCTGCTCGCCGCCGCGGGTGAGGGTCACGAACTGGTGCATGACGAGCTCGATGGCATCCCGGTCGCAGCCCAGCGCTCCCGCCGCCTCGCGGACGAAGGGGAACTGCTCGATGTGGTCGGCGCCCTGCACGTCCACGACCCGCTCGAAGCCGCGACGGAACTTCTCGCGGTGGTAGGCGATGTCGGGCAGGAGATAGGTCGGCTCGCCGGTCCGCTTGATCAGGACCCGGTCGCGGTCGAGACCGAGGTCGGTCGCGCGGAGCCAGGTGGCCTCGTCGGCCTCGTAGACCAGCCCCTGCGCGCGCAGGTCGGCCACGGCCTCGTCGAGCTTCTTTTCGCGGTAGAGCGTCGTCTCGTTGTAGTATTCGTCGAAGACGATGCCGAGGGCGTCGAGGGTGGCGCGGATCTCCGCAAAGATCCGCTCCTGGGCGGCATCGCGGAAGCGACCCTCCGGCGGCTCCTCGACCAGGGCCTCGCCGTGGGCCTCCACGAGTGCGGCCGCGATCTCGCCGATGTACTCCCCCTGGTACCCGTCGCGGGGGAACTCTACGGGGAGTCCACCCAGGGTCTGCGGCCAGTCCGCGTCGGGGTCGGCGAGGGCTTCGACGGGAGGCGGTGCCGCGCGGCCGAGCTGCTCGAGGTAGCGAGCGCGCACCGACGCGCCGAGCACGCGCATCTGCCTCCCGCCGTCGTTGAAGTAGTACTCGCGGGTGACCTCGTGGCCCTGGAGCTCGAGCAGCCGCGCGATGCAATCGCCGATGATGGCCTGCCGGCCGTGGCCCAGCGTGAGCGGACCCGTCGGGTTCGCCGACACGAACTCGACCTGCACACGCCGCGACGGCTGGGGCACGGCGCCGTAGCGCTCGCCCGCGGCGAGGATCTCGGAGAGTCCGCTCCGCCACTCGGCGTCGCTGATGCGCAGATTCAGAAAGCCCGGACCCGCCACCTCCACGGCTGCGAGCAGCCCGCCGGCGTCCCCCAACGCGGTGGCGATCGCTTCGGCGATCTCGCGGGGCTTCCGGCGCAGCGGCTTCGCCAGCATCATCGCGACATTGGCGGCGAAATCGCCGTGCTCGGGCGAGCGCGGCGGGTCCAGAGCGAAGTCCGGGAGTTCGACATCGGCGCCGGCGACGGTCGCCGCGGCGACCCCCACCGCCTCGAAGAGCCGTTCGCGGAGCGAGGCACTCACGGACGGGGACCCTGCTGGGGCAATGCGTCCGGCGTCTCGACGTCGACGCGGAGCTCACCGGGGCGCACCCAGCCGATCCCCTCGCGGATCGCCGCCTCGAGGGCCCGCGGGTCTTCGCGCAGGGCACGGATCTCCTCGGCGAGACGCGCGTTGCGCACCCGCGCCGCTCGGACCCGCGCTTCGGCTTCTGCGACCTCGACCTCGAGCCGGTGCCACGGGACGAGCCCGGTGTCCCGGTCAGCGGCGGCGTAGACGACTCCACCGGCCACGAGGCCCAGCGCGACCCAGAACGGCCGGACCCCCCGCGCCGGGGGCTTCGCGCCGCGGGGCGACGGCCCGGGGTGTTTCGCCCCCGTATCGAGCCGACGGTTCCCCATGGGACGCACCCTAGCAAGTTCCCCGAAGGTCGCCGTTCAGGGCCGGCCGGAGGGCGCGGGGACGGCGATCAGCTTGCTCAGGTGTTCGACGTAGAGGTCCGAGTCCCAGTCTTTGGGGCCGATGTAGCGGGCCGCAATGCGTCCGTCGCGTCCGATCAGGAAGGACTCGGGGAAGCGGAAGGTCTGGAAGGCCCCCGCCACCTCGCGCGCGGGGTCGAGGAGGATCGGAAAGCCGAGCTCGAGGCGGTCGCGAAACTCCTCGACCTCGGTGCTGCCCTCGTCGACCGAGATGGCGAGCAGCTCGAAGTCTCCGCGCGGGAGCGCGTCGTAGAGACGCTGCATCGCGGGCATCTCGTCGAGACAGGGCTTGCACCAGGTGGCCCAGAAGTTCACCAGGACGATCTTGCCGTGGTCGTCGGCGAGGGCCCGGGGCGTCGCCCGCCCGAGCTCGGGCAGGGTGAACGCCGGCGCCCGCGCTCCGGCGCGTAGCGGCTCCGGGAGCGGGGCCCCGCGCCACAGCGCCACGAACACGACCGCCGCCACCCCGGCGGCGATTGCGATCAGGCGCCCGGCCGACATCGGCCCTCCGCGTGGGACACCGCTATCCGGACGAACTCGGGCTGCGGTCGACCAGCTCGATGATCGACATCGGCGCGGCGTCCCCGACGCGGTTGCGCACCTTGAGGACGCGGGTGTAGCCGCCGGGGCGCTCGCGGTAACGCCCCGCGAGCCCGCCGAAGAGCTTCACCGCGACGTCCTGGCTGCGCAGCACCCGCATCGCCCGACGCCGGGCGTGGAGGTCGCCGCGTTTGCCGAGGGTGATCATCCGCTCGGCCAGCCGCCGCAACGCCTTCGCCTTGGCGTCGGTCGTCTCGATCCGCTCGTGCTCGAGCAGCGAGGTCACCATGTTGCGGAACATGGCACGCCGGTGCGAGCTGGTCCGGTTGAGTTTTCCGCCGAGCTTTCGGTGCCGCATCGATCAGGCCTCGCGCTGCTCCCGCAGCCGGTCGAGCTCCTTGCGTACGGGAAAGTTCTCGAGCGCCATGCCGAGCTCGAGGGACATCCCGGCGAGGATCTCTTTGATCTCGTTCAGAGACTTGCGTCCAAAGTTCTTGGTCTTGAGCATCTCGGCCTCGGTGCGCTGGACCAGCTCCCCGATATACCGAATGTTGGCGTTCTGGAGACAGTTCGCCGATCGCACCGACAGCTCGAGCTCGTCGACCGAGCGGAACAGGTTCGGGTTGAGGGGTTCGGCCTCCTCGATCACCGCCTGCCGCACCTCGGTGGGCTCTTCGAAGTTGATGAAGATCGTGAGCTGGTCCTTCAGGATCTTCGCCGCGTAGGCGACCGCGTCGACCGGGGCGATCGTCCCGTCGGTCCACACCTCGAGGTTGAGTCGGTCGAAGTCGGTCTCACGGCCGACACGCGCCGGTGTCACCGAGTAGTTGACCTTGGTGATCGGCGAGAAGATCGAATCGATCGGGATGGTGCCGATCGGCATGTCCTCGACCTTGTTCTTCTCGGCGGGGACGTAGCCCTTGCCGTTCGCCACGGTGACCTCGAGGTCGAGGTCGGCCTCGGCGTTGCACGTCATGATCTTGTGGTCCGGGTTCAGGATATCGACCGCCGACTGCTCGGCACCGAGGTCTGCCGCCGTCACGACGCCGGCGCCCGAGCGCTTGAGCCGCAGCGTGCGGGGGCCGTCGCTGTGGAGCCGCAGCCGCACCTCTTTCATGTTGAGCACGATGTCGGCGCCGTCTTCCATGACGCCGGGGATGGTCGAGAACTCGTGGAGGACCCCGTGGATCCGCACCGAGGTGATCGCCGAGCCCTGGAGCGAGGAGAGCAGGACGCGGCGCAGGGCGTTCCCGAGGGTCACGCCAAACCCGCGCTCCAGCGGCTCGCACCAGAAGCGGCCGTAGGTCGGGGTCTGTTCGGCGTCTTCGATCTCGAGACGCCGGGGTCGGATCAGGGCGCGCCAGTTCTGCGCGATCAGTTCTTCTTGCATGGTTCCCCCCAGTCGATTGGGTTGACGACGTCGGCGGTGTCGCGCGGGCTAGCGCGAGTACAGCTCGACGATCAGCTGTTCCTGGATCGGCATCTGCAGGTCTTCCCGGGTGGGGAGGGCCTTCACGACGCCTTCGAACTGCTCTTTCTCGAGCTCGAGCCAGCCGGGGATGCTGCGGCGTTCCACGGCTTCCAGCGCCTCGGTGATGCGCGCTACCTCGCGCGACTTCTCGCGCAGGACGACCCGGCTCCCGGCCTTGACGCGAAACGACGGGATCGTGACACGCCGGCCGTCGACCTCGAAGTGCCCGTGACGCACGAGCTGTCGCGCCTCGGCCCGCGAGGTCGCGAAGCCCAACCGGAACACCACGTTGTCGAGGCGGAGCTCGAGGAGCGCGAGCAGGTTCTCACCGGCGCGCCCACGCATCCGCGAGGCCCGACCCATCGTGGCGCGAAACTGCTTCTCGACGAGGCCGTACATCCGCTTGACCTTCTGCTTCTCGCGGAGCTGGAGGCCGTAGTCGGAGACGCGGGTGCGCCCCTGACCGTGCTGACCCGGCGGGTACGCGCGGCGCTCGACCGCGCACTTCTCGCTGAAGCAGCGGTCGCCCTTCTGGAAGAGCTTCGTGCCTTCCCGCC
>JANQRO010000471.1 GCA_028284525.1 Myxococcota bacterium
ACCCGTCCTCGCGGCGCTCAACGGCCACGCGATCGGGGTGGGCATCACCTACCCGATGCTCTGCGACCTTCGCGTGGTCGCCGAGAACGCCAAGATCCAGTTCGCCTTCGTGCGCCGGGGCATCGTCCCCGAGCTCGCCTCCCACGTGATCGTCTCTCGGGTGGCCGGGCTCTCGAACGCCGCCGACCTGCTCCTGAGCGGCCGGATGGTGAGCGGGAGCGAGTTCGCGGCGATGGGGCTGGCGAGCGCGGCGCTCCCCGCCGACGAGGTCCTGCCGGCGACCCTCGAGCGCGCCCGGGAGTTCCGCCACGCCGCGCCCGCGTCGGTCGCCATCTCGAAGCGGCTGCTCTGGGATGGCCTGGTCGAGACCATCCCGGGGATGGCCAAACGGGAGATGCGGCTCCTCGACTGGGCCGGAGCGCAGGTCGACGCCCAGGAGGGTGTCACCGCGTTCCTCGAGAAACGCGATCCCCAGTGGTCGCTGCGGCCGAGCCGCGATCTGCCCGACCTGGAGGGCGGGCGATGACCGGACCGGGCCCGAGCGACCCGGCCGGACCCGGTGCGGCCCCTCTGCGACGTCCCCGACCCGGAACCGAGACCATTCCTGCAGAGCGCAGAGGAGGTGCGATGATCGGCATTCCCGTTCGACCCGCGACGCTCGGCGTGGCGCTCGCAGCGCTGCTCGCCGCCGGGCCGGCCTCGTCGGCGACCCTCGACTGGAGCGGCGCGATCGAGATCCTGGTGGAAGACCTCGGCGGCGCCACCTACAGCGGCGCGATGGTCGGCGATCCCTTCGCCGGTCAACACGTCGTCCCCGACGTCTGCGGGGGTACGTGCACCGTGGATAACGAGCCCGGCGAAACCAACTACGTCTTCTCCGACGGCACCGGCTTCGTGACCGACGGAATGACCCAGGTGAACGGCGTCGAGGCCAGCGTCAACATCCAGAACGACGTCGTCCTCGACGCGGTCGAAGCCGCGTTGGTCTCCCAGCTCACCGGCCAGGTGATCTCGGCGGGGGAGGTCGTGGACGTCTGGACGGGGGCCAGCGAGGCCGCCGGGGGCTCGATCGAGTGGGAGGTGGTGTACCTCGCGCTCGACGAATCGCTCTACGACGACACCAGCTACCGGCCCACCCCGCCGGCGCGTGGCGACGTCGATCTGGTGGCGTTCCAGGTCAGCGAATTCGCCGTGATGGGAACCGAGGTCTTCTCGGCCCTCCCCGAGCCCGGCGCGGCGTCGGCGCTGCTCGCGCTCCTCGCCGGCCTCGCCGCCGTGGGCCGTCGGACGCCGTCGCGGCGCTAGCCCGCGATCGTCTCCGGTGCGGCGAGGTCCTGGGTGGCCTCGTCGAAGCCGCGAAAGAGCGCCGGGGGCTCGGCCCGGTCGCGCAGTGCGAGGGCGAGGCGACGGCTGTGGAGCAGGAGCTCCCGCGCCACCCGGCCGGCCCAGGGGAGCGGGAGGAGCTCGCGGGGGAGCAGCGGGTCCCGGTCGAAGCAGGTCTGGAACGCCACGCTCATGTGGAAGGCCGACGAGAGGAAGAGGTCGTCGTCGAGGCGCGCCCCCTCGCGTTGCATCGTCTCCAGGGTCTCGACCGCGGGGCGGAAGCGACGCACGAAGTCGTCGTAGGCCCGGGCCAGCTCGGCGAGGGGCCAGAAGCGGGCGGCCAGCGCGGCCGGATCGCGCTCGCCGCCGACCTCGAGGTCCGCCGTACTGGAGAGCGTGATCATCGAACCCACCTCCAGCTCCTCGGCGAGGGTCCGGACCTCGCCCTCCCAGGGGCGGGCGCAGAGGTAGAGGCCCCCCATCAGACGCACGCCACCGAGGCCGAGCAGACGGTCGCGGAGCAGGTCGCGGCGGGAGCGGCTGGCCTCGTCGAGGGTGAAGGCCGCCAGGT
>JANQRO010000218.1 GCA_028284525.1 Myxococcota bacterium
GGTTGCGATCGACCAGGACGAGCACGCGTTCGGCGGCGTCGAAGAGCGCGTCGAGGATCCAGGGTTGATCCTCGGCCGGCACCCGCGACCCGTCGAGCGCGCAGCCCAGGGCCTCCGGCCGCCCGGCGCCACCGGATCGCAGGAGCCACGCGCGAAGTCCGGCCTCGTCGAAGCGCTCGGTCTTCTCGACGCCACAGGCCGCGGCCAGTGTCCCCAGCGCTTCGTCGGGAACCGGCTCGCGCGCGGCCGGCGGTGTCCACCCCGCGAAGCGCGGGCCGGGGCGCTCCCGGGTGTAGAGCGCGAAGCCCGCGGCGTCCGCCTCGGCGTCGAGCTCGTGCCAGAGCGCGCCCAGGGGATGGGGCTCGTAGTGGAAGTGGTGCGGGAAGGGGCGCCACGGCTGGGTGTGCAGCGTGGTGAAGTGGAGCACACCCGGTCGCTCCGGGTCGTATTCGCCGTCGCGGGCGTTCCAGCGCGGATCGAGGGGGCCGCGCAGCCCGGCGACGGCGGCGGCGCGGCGGTGGAGGCTGCGCTTGTGTCGCGCGCGCGCGGTCTCGAGGGTCCAGACCGCCGCCATCCGCGCGCAGTCGAGAAGCATCACCGACGTCTCGCGGTCGGTGCGCGCGAGGAACCCGTGGTCACCGAGGTCGAGGTCGAAGAGCGCGCCCGGATCGCGGAGGTAGATCTGGTCGACGTCGTTGTAGAGGGCGCGCCCCGTCTCCGCGGCGAAGGTCGGGATCGCGAAGCGGTAGTTGGTGAACCCGGTGGTCCAGCGACGCGGGTCGAAGCCGGCGAGGTTCGCCATACGGTGGACCTCGTAGTCCCGCGCCGGGTCGCCGAAACGCGTCACCGACCACAAGAACACCCGCTCCGCGCGCCACTGGCTGTCCTCGGTGCCGAGAAAGATCCGCACCGGCGCGCGCCGCCTCGCGTCGCCCGATCCCGTCGCCCGCAGGTGGACGCAGTCGTAGCCAAAGCCGTCGCGACGCTCGATCTCGAGGCGGTGTCGGGCTGCGGCGTTTCCGGGTATCACGATCGAGACGCTCCCACGGGTGCGACCGTGACGATGGTGGAGGGCGCACAGGGCGTCGACCGCCTCACAGCCGCTTGGCCCCGCCTCCTTCGACCCGATACACGCGATCGGCCAGATCGACGAGGGCGCTCTGGTGCGAGATGGCCAGCACGGTCAAGCGTCCCCGCAGCGCTTCGACACTCGCACAGATCGCGGCTTCGCTCTCCGGGTCGAGGGCGGTCGTGGCCTCGTCCAGGATGAGCAGTTTCGGGCGTCGTGCCAAGGCGCGGGCGACCGCGATCCGCTGGCGCTGTCCCCCCGAGAGGCGGGCGCCCCGCTCACCCACCGGAGTATCCACGCCCGCGGGGAGAGCATCGACGAACTCCAGCGCACCCGCGGCGGCCAGGGCATCGCGGATTTCGTCCGGGCCGATCGCCGGGTCGCCCAGACTGACGTTGGCTCCGATCGTTTCGTGGAGCAGGGAGATCTCCTGGGGCACGTAGCCCACCCGGCTGCGCCAAGCGTGGAGGTCGGCCTCTGCCATCGGGAGGTCGTCGATCCAGACCTCCCCGCGATCGGGGCGCACCAGGCCGAGGACGAGGTCGGCAAGGCTCGTCTTGCCCGCGCCGCTCATGCCCACCAGGGTGGTGACCTGGCGGGCGGGGATCTCGAGGGAGGCCCCACACAGGACCGGCTGCTGGCCGTAGCGCAGGTCGACCTCGCGCACCTCGATCCCCCGCTCGAGCTGGGGCTCGACGGCGCCCGGATTGCGCTCGGCGGCCTGTGCGGCCCGGTCGATCGTCGCGCGCAGGGTCTCGTACGCGGCCTCGCGCGCGGCCATGGCCTGGTACTCCCGTTGGCTCTTGTTGGCGGCGCTCAGGGTGCGAAAGAAGAGCAGGAGCAAGGCCAGCAGGGTGGGGAGGGCGTACTCCCACCGCACGTGGGCCACGTAGACGGTCCCCGCCATCACGATCGCCACGAGCGGCTCTTGAAGTCCTTTGAGGGCCTCCTTGCTCAGGACCTCGCGTTTGATCGCGCGATTGAGGTCGATCACCTCGGCTTCGAGGACGCGGCCGATGTGCTGCTCGCGAGCCATCGCCTTGAGTGGCTTCAGCGCGAAGAGGGTGTCGGTGAGCCGCATCAGACTCGTGCGCATGAGCCGCACCTGGCGTTTGCCCGCCCGCCGAGCGGCGCGGATCAACCCGGTGAGGGCGGCGACGACGGCGCCCCCCGCCACCAGCGCCGCGGCGGTGGCACGCGGCGCGATGAAGGCGGCGATGCCGAGGGCCACCGCGGCCTGGAGCGCGGAGGTGAGGGTGAGGATGCCTCGGTGATAGGTCTGCGCCGCCCGGTCGGTCTCGCTGGAGAAGGCGCTCGCGCTGGCGCCCACCGAATGACGGACGTGGAAGCTCCAATCCGCGGCGATCAACGCACGGGTGAGCTCGCGGCGGAGCTCCGTCGCGACCCGGGCCACCGTGAACCCGACCTGGCGGTTGGCCAGGAGCACGAGCCCCGCCTTCGCGGTGATCGCGACGACGAAGGCGAGGAGCAGTGGCCCCAGCCCGAAGGAGAGCCCCGCCCAGGCGAAGGCCCCCTGGACAAGGGCTTCGAGGCTTCCCGGGGGCGGCACCGACTCGGGGTCGCCCGCGAGGGAGAGCACCGGCAACAGCGTCGCCACCCCGACGCCTTCGGCGAGACTCGCCAGGGCGAGACAGCCGATCGCCAGCGCGCTCCGGCGCGGATCGCTCCGCGCCATCTGGGCGAAGAGCCGCACCCGTCAGCTCCGCACGGCGGTCAGCCGGGCCGACACGGATCAGCCCCGGCCCCGGTACAACGCCCAGTTCACCTGGACGAGTCGCAGCGTGTGGAAGCCGAGGGTGAGGACCTGCCACGCGAACACGATGGCGAAGGCCTCCCGCGCCAGACCGACCAGCAATCCGACCGTGAAGATCGGGACATTGATGTTGCGTCGGGAGATCCAGGTCCTCATCCGGACGTCGATGGGCGCGTAGGCGTGGATCGAGCGGCGCGTCGTGCGGGTGAACAGCTCTGTGACGATCCGGTCGAGGAAATAGGCGCCCGCGAGGGCGATCGCCACCGCGAAGAGCGGTCCCGCGCGGCCGCCGTCGAGGGCCCAGGCCCAGGCGGCGTACCAAAAGGGCGGGTGGACGACGTCGAGCCCGTGGTCGAGAACGTGGCCCAGCTTCGACGAGCGGAAGGTGAGCCGGGCGAGCTTGCCGTCCACCGAATCGAGGACGCTCATCGTGTAGGCGCAGAGCAGCCCCGGGATCCAGGCCCCAGCGGCGAAGAGCGGGACGGCCGCCACGGTGATCGCCACGTTGAAGGCCGAGATCCAGTTGGGATGCACCCGCCAGCGCGCCAGCGGGCGCACCATCGCCCAGACCAGGGGCGGGTAGACGTGCTTGGTGAAGAAGTCCGTCGAGCCCTTGTAGTTGCCCCAGAAGAGGGTGCGTTCGGCTCGATCGCGCTCGGCGGCGCTGCGCACCCGCAGACAGAAGGGGGCGAGCTCGCGACGCAGCCGCGGCAGGTAGCTCGGGAGGCTCTCGCGATCCAGGCGCTCGAGGACACCGCTCCGCTCCATATCGGAGAGGGTCTCTCGCAGGGGACGGGTCGACGCCGGCAGCGGACCGTCGTAGCAGGCGGCGAAGGCGGGTTCCTCGTCGTCTCCCCACGCCACGTATTTGCCCGAGCGGGTGGCGAGCGCGGCGAGCAGGCGCGGGTCGACGAGACTCTCCGCGTCGAGGAGGAGCCAGCGCGCGACCCGGTCCGGCGGAGCCGTGTCCGCGGACAGCCAGCGGATCGTCAGGCGGTCGCCGAGCTGTCGGTCGAGGTGAGCGCGGCGACCGGCGCTCTCGCCGCCGTGGATCGTGACCGCGCCGGGGCGGAGGTCGGCGTCGAGGACCGCCCGCAACAGCCGTTCGATCAGATCCATGCCAAACACGACGAGGTCGCGCGGGGCGTCTCGCGCGTCGATCCAGACTTCCGGTGGCTGTATGGCCGGGTTATCGGGGTTCGCGGGGTTCGCTCCACAGCTTGGGGGCCCAGCCCTCTTCGAGATGTTGCTGGGCCCGATCGAGGTCGTGGGCGCAATCGACCTCCTGCCACCACAGCCCCTCGATCGAAACGCTCTCGATCTCTACGCCGCTCGCGGCGTTCTCGCTGACGACCGAGAGGTAGTAGCGGCTGTGGCTCTCGCGGTCTCGGACCGCGCGCTCCAGACCGTCGACGAAGCGGCCGCCGCCGTCGCCCGAGAAGCGGATCACACCGATCGCCTCGGCGTCGATTTCGTGACGCTTCAAGGTCTTGGAGATCGCGAGCAGTCGCCCGCCGCCGTCGAGGGAGACCTTCATGTCGTCGGCGTCGTAGCGGGGTTTTCGGTCGATGGCGATCCGCGAGGCGGAGGGCGGGGCGCGGAGCACCCGGCGCATCAGTGCCGGCTCGAACACCGTGTCACCGTTCAGCAGCAGAAAATCGCCCCGCATCCGCTCCCGGGCCAGCCAGGCCGTGACGAGATTGTCCGTCGTCTCGAAGAAGGGGTTGTAGAGCGTCTCGATCTCCATCGAGTCGGGCGCCTGCTCGAGAAGGTGCCGCTCCACCTCCTCGGCGCCGAACCCGACGACGACCGTGGCCTGGCGCACTCCGCAGGACGCGAGGACGCGGAGTTGCAGACCCAGGATCGAGACCCCCTCGCAGAGCGGAAGCAGGCACTTGGGCAGATTCTGCGTAAGCGGGTAGAGGCGCCGGCCTTGGCCGGCGCTCAGAATGATGGCTCTCATACGCCTCGCGCTTTGAGGGGATCCGGTTGCACTCCAGGGGGGAGGGCAGCGCCGTTAATGTTAAACCGTTCCCAATGGGAAACAACCGCCCAGGGGAAACTCGCGCCGCGGCCGAGCGACTCGGCGGGGTCTTCCAGAGTCGCAGCCTCGGGATGACCTTGTTTCGCTATGTGGTGCGCCACACGCTGCGACCCTCGCTCCTGGCGTTCGCGGCCCTGACGGCGGCGCTCTTCGCCCGGGACTTGTTGGGATCTTCGAATCTTCTGATCAATCAAGGGCTTGCCCCCTCGTTGGTCGCCAAGATTCTGGTATTTCAGCTGATCCCGTTGGCCAGCCAGACGGCACCCTTCGCCCTGGCGATCGGCCTCTTCGTCGGGCTCGGGCGTCTGTCCGGGAGCCTGGAGCTCACCGCCGTCGAGACCTGCGGGGTGGCTCCCCGCCGGCTGCTGGGCCCGGTGCTCTTCGCCGGCTGTCTGGGCGCGATGGTCTCGTTCGCGCTCAGCTTCTACGGTGTGCCCTGGGCCGCCCGGGGTCTCTCCGCGGAAATCGATCGGGTGGCCACCCAGAATCCGACGATCACCATCCAACCCGGTGTCACCCTCGACTTCGGGGGCTGGAAGCTCGAGGCCCGGGAGGCCTCCGCCGACGGGCGCAGCCTGCGGGGGGTCTTGCTCTTCATCCCCTCCGTGGGCGACACGATCTTCGCCGAACGCGGAAGGGTCGAGACCCAGGGCGAGGGCGCGGTGGCGACCTCGCTGCTGCACCTCGAGGCGGGAGCGGTGTTGCGCCGGGCGGGCCGCGGGGTCGAACGCGTCGAGTTCGAAACCCTCGAGACCCAGCTCCCTCGACCCGCGGCGGGGGCGCACCGGGAGATCGCGAACCCCCTGCGCGAGAAGCCGTGGGCCGTGCTCGCGGCGATCGCCGACGACCCGGCGACGCCCGCCCTCGACCGCCACCGCGCCGGCCTCGAGCAGCACCGGCGGATCGCGGCGCCCTTCGCCGCCGTGGCCTTTGGCCTGCTCGCCGTCCCGCTCTTCCTACACCTCGGCCGTCCACAGGGTGCTGGGGGCGCGATGCTCGGGCTCCTGTTGATCCTCGCCTACTACGGACTCGTGCAGTTCGGCGAGGGCCTCGTCTACGGCGGACGCCTCGCCGCGTGGCTCGGGGCCTGGGTCCCCAACGGCCTTTGCGCGGCCGCCGCGGGGCTGGCCTACGTGATCCACGCCCGGCCCCCCCGCACGGCGGTGAATCGCTCCGGACGCCGCGCCTACGTCGGCGGCACCACCCGGTTGCGAATCCGTCGCCTCGCCCTCGATCGCTACGTCGCCCGCACCTACGCCAAGCTCACGGCGACGGCGTTCGCCGTGCTCTTCTCCGGCTATCTCCTCACCGACGTGCTCGAACGGCTCGATTGGTTCGAGCGCTACGGCGCGACGGTGCCCGAAGTCCTCCATTTCTACAGCGCGCGCGCGCCGCTGCTGGCCTCCCGGATGGTGCCGATGTCCTTCCTGGCCGGCGCAGCGCTCACCGTCAGCCAGCTCGCGCTGCGGGGAGAGCTGATCGCGATCCGCGCCTGTGGCATCGCCGCCGCGCGCGGGCTGGCTCCGATCCTGGTCGTGGCCGCGTTCTCGGTGCCGGGCGCCTTCGTGCTGGGCGACTGGATCGTGCCGCGCACCAACGCCCGCGCCGACGAGATCAAGGTCAGCGAAATCAAGGACGGGGCCCAGAACCAACGCAACGAGGTGTGGTACCGCGCCGCCGACAAGCTCTTCCGCGCCGAGGCGCTGAACGCGGTCCTCGGCTGGGCCGAAGGGCTCAGCGTCTACGAGATCGGGGCGAACGGGCTCCCCGAGACGATCATCGACGCGCACCGAGCGACGCGGGTCGGGGACAGCGGGGTCTGGGCCCTGGAAGACGCCATCGAGTACCGGCTCTCGACTCGCGGGATGACCGAGCAGCCGGCCCCGACCCGGGTCGATCTCGGCGACGACGACGCCACGGTGACCGACACGATGCATCTCGGGGCCGCCGAGCTCGCCACGCTGATCGGAGAGGCCGAGGCCGACGGGTTCGACGCGACGCGCTTCCGCGTCGACTACCACCTGCGGCTCGCGAACCCTTGGGCCTGTCTGGTGCTCCCGGGGGCGCTGGTCTTTCTGGCGTTGGCGGTGCGCTCGTTGCTCCAGAGTCCGGCGCTCGTGATGCTCGCCGCCATCGGCCTCGGGGTGCTCCACATCCTGCTGACCGATGCCGCGGCAGCGGTCGGCTACGGGGCCGCCGTTCCGGCCGCGGTGGGCGGGTGGGGCGTCGTGGCGTTCTTCGCGTTCGCCTCGCTGGCGCTCGCGAGTCGCAACTTCGACTAGATGCGGGAAGAACGGCGCGCCGACGGCGTCGGTCGCGTCCGGATCAGCCGATCAGACCGACTTCGCGGCCGGCCTTGGCGAGGGCCTCGAGGGCGTAGTCGAGCTGATCCTGGTCGTGGGTCGCCATGTACGACGTCCGCAGCATGGCGCGGCCGGGCGGCACGGCCGGTGAGATCACCGGGTTCACGAACACGCCCTGGTCGAAGAGCAACGAGGTCATGCGGAATGCCGACAGGTCGTCTCCGACCTCGATCGGCACGATCGGCGTCACCGAGTCGAGGGTGTTGAAGCCCAGCGTCGCCAGCTCGCGCTTCATGTACTGGCCGATCTCACAGACGCGGTGACAGCGCTCGGGCTCGCGCTCGAGGATCTCCAGGGCCTTGAGTGCGGCAGCGGCGTTGGGCGCGGGCAGCGCCGCCGAGAAGATCAGCGAGCGCGCGTTGTGGCGGATGTACTCCACGACGGGCGCGTCCGAAGCGATGAAACCGCCCACCGTGGCCAGGGCCTTCGAGAAGGTGCCCATCACCAGGTCCACCGAGCCCTCGACGCCGAAGTGCTCCGCGGTGCCGCGTCCGTGGGCGCCGAGAACGCCGATCCCGTGCGCATCGTCCACCATCAACCGGGCACCGAAGCGCTCCTTCAGCTCGACGAGGCCCGGGAGGTCGGCGAGGTCGCCCTCCATCGAGAACACGCCGTCGACCACGATGAGCTTGCCGCTGTCGGCGGCCGCCTGCTCGAGCTTCGACTCGAGGTCGGCGAGGTCGCTGTGGCGGAACTTCCGCATCTTGCCAAAGCTCAGCCGGACCCCGTCGATGATGCAGGCGTGGTCGAGCTGGTCGAGGAAGGCGATGTCGCGTCGGTCGATCAGCGAGCTCAAGGCGCCCAGATTGGCCTGGAATCCCGTCGCGAATACGACGGCGGCGCCGTAGCCCAGGAACTCCGCCAATCGGTCCTCGAGGCGGAGATGGAGATCGAGGTTGCCGTTGAGGAAGCGCGACCCGGCGCAGCCCGAGCCGTACTGGACGGCGGCCTCGACGGTGGCCTGCTTCACCTCCGGGTGGTTGGTGAGCCCCAGATAGTTGTTCGAGCCGAGCATCACGACGTCGCGATACCCGATCTTCACCACCGGCTGCTGGGCCGAGGACAGCGCGCGGAAGTACGGGTAGATCCCCGCCTTGCGGGCATCTTCGGCGTCGCTCCACGCGAAGCATTTTTGGAACACGTCCATCTGCACTTGCCCCTCTTACCCATCCTTTGGGGGGTGCGGCGGTGGGCTGGCATTTTACAAGAGCGTCGACGAAAGCCGAGACGATCGGTCCGTTTTTCGTGCGGACCCCACAGGTGCTCTCTTAACGCTCGGTGGGGGGGACGAGAACTGTAGGCAACTGTCGAAGGACGTCGCAATCGGGCGAACGCGATTCGGGGCGAAAAGAGTGGTGAAACGCCCCCAAAACCTCTTCTGCTTCGCGGGTGCCGAGATAAGCTCTCGATCCCGCTCCATTCTTTCGCGGCGTGCGAAACGCGAAAAAAACCCGGCAGAACACTGTTCGATCGACGGCATCCTAGGACGGCAACACCGGGAGATGCGATGGCGGACGACACGACGACGCGTTGGTACAAGGCCCTCGAACTCGACGAGCTACCCGAGGGGCGGGTCAAGGCGGTCCCCTGCGGCCTCGAGACCGTATGCATGACCCACTGCGGCGGTGTCTACTACGCCCTGTCCAACGCGTGTCCCCATCAGGGCGGGCCGCTCGGCGAAGGCTCGATCGAACGGGGGCTCCTGCGCTGCCCGTGGCACGGTTGGGATTTCGACCCGCGCACGGGTGCGGCGCCCGGCGGGTTCGACGACGGAGTCCCGACCTATCCCGTCGAGCTCCGGGAGGACGGCGTCTACGTCGCCCTCGAGGCGCGCGCTCCCCATCGCGAGACCGTGAGCGACGTCATGGCGGAGACGATGGTCGCGTGGGGGGTGCGGGTGGTGTTCGGCATGGTCGGGCACTCGAACCTGGGCCTGGCCGACGCGTTGCGACGCCAGGAGGAGGCGGGGGCGCTCCGCTACATCGGGATCCGTCACGAAGGTGCCGCCTCCTTCGCCTGCTCGGCCTACGGGAAGCTCACCGGCCGACCTGCCGCGTGTCTCGCGATCGCCGGTCCTGGTGCGACCAACCTCTTGACGGGTCTGTGGGACGCCCACGTCGACCGCTCACCGGTGGTCGCGTTGACCGGGCAGGTCGACACCCAGGTGCTCGGCCCCGGCGCCTTTCAGGAGATCGACCTGCAGGGCGCGTTCGGCAAGGTCGCCCAGTGGAGTCAGCCGGTGCTCCACACCAGCCGGCACGCCGAGCTCATGACCCTCGCCTGCAAGAGCGCGATCGTAAACCGCGGCGTGTCGCACCTGATCTTCCCCGACGAAGTCCAGACCCTGCCGAGCGGTGATCCGCCGCCGACACCGGGGGGACCGAGCGGCCGCATCGGCTCGCGGGCGATCGCCCCCCCCGCCGATGCGCTGGCCGAGGCCGCCGAACGCATCGCCGCGGCGCAGCGACCCGTCGTCATCGTGGGACACGGCGCGCGCTACGACATGGAGGCGGTCCTCGCACTCGCCGAGCCCCTCGACGCCCCGGTGATCACGACCTTCAAAGGAAAGGGTCTGATCTCCGACCAGCATCCCTTGGGATGCGGGGTGCTCGGTCGCAGTGGGACACCGATCGCGTCGCACTTCATGAACGAGTCGGATCTCCTCGTGGTGCTCGGCGCGAGCTTCAGCAACCACACCGGCATCACCCCCAAGAAACCGATCGTCCAGGTCGACTTCGACCCGATGGCCCTGGGGAAGTTCCATCCCGTGGCGGTCCCGGTCTGGGGCGAGATCGCGACCACGCTGGCCGCGCTACGCGACGCGCTCGGGGGCCGGCGCAGCGCCGTCGATCAGCGGCCCGAGATCGCCGAGCGCTGGGCGATCTGGCGCGCGGAGAAGGAGAGCCGCCGACGCGACGACCGCGGTCGCGGTCTCGGCTCGGCCGCGATCTTCGACGCCCTCACCCGGGCGCTCCCCGAGGACGCCATCATCGCCGTCGACGTCGGCAACAACACCTACTCTTTTGGCCGCTACTTCGAGTGTCGTCGCCAGGCGGTGCTGATGTCGGGCTACCTGGGCTCGATCGGCTTCGCCCTGCCCGCGGCTCTCGGGGCCTGGGCCGCGACCCAGGAGGACGACCCCCGCTTCCGCGGCCGCAAGGTCGTCTCGATCTCCGGTGACGGGGGCTTCGGACAGTATCTGGGCGACTGGCTCACCGCGGCCAAGTACGACATGGACCTGACCCACGTGCTCCTGCGCAACGACGAACTCGGCAAGATCTCGAAGGAGCAGCGCGCCGGGAACTGGGACGTGTGGCAGACCTCGCTCCACAACCCGAGCTTCGCCGCGTACGCCGAGCTCGCGGGGAGCTTCGGCCGGGAAGTGACCCGTCTCGGGGAGCTCGACGCCGCGCTGGCCGACGCGTTGGCCCACCCGGGGCCGGCGCTCGTCGAGATCGTCTCGGACGTCGAGCTGGTCTAGTCGACGCGAGCGCCACCCACCCAGACGCCGCGTACCGCGAGGGCGTCGTCGAGGAGCACCAGGTCCGCCCGGGCTCCGGCGTCGAGGACCCCGACCTCGGCGTCGCGCCCGAGCGCCCGGGCGGGGGTGGAGGTAGCCATCTGGAGCGCGGCCTCGAGGCCCACACCCGCATGGCGCCATGCGTTGCGCACCGCTGCGGCCATCGACAGACAGGAGCCGGCAAGGGTCCCGTCCGGCAGCACGCAGTGGCGGGCGTCGCCCTCGCCCCGGGTCGCGATCGGCGGGCCGCCGAGGTCGAAGGGCCGGGCCGCGGGCGCACCCACCGGGGGCATCGCGTCGCTCACGAGAAAGAGCCGGGAGGGCCCGAGGGCCGCGAAGGCCACTCGGAAGGACGTCCAGTCGACATGGGCACCGTCGGCGATGATCCCGGCAAAGGCGTCTGGGTCGGAGAGCGCGGCGCCCACGATCCCCGGCGCCCGACCGGCGAGGGGGGACATCGCGTTGTAGAGATGGGTGAACCCTCGAAGCCCCACCGCCCGCGCGCGTGAGACCACCTCCGCTGCGGCCTCGCTGTGTCCGGCGAACACGCACAGTCCGGCGCGGCACAGCGTCTCGATCTGGGCTGGCTCCACCTGCTCGGGCGCCAGGGTGACCAGGGTGCTCCCGGCGGAAAGGCTGCACAGCAGCGCTTCGTCCCGGGGTTCGAGGGGGCGGATCGCAGCCGGGTCGTGGGCGCCGGGACGCGCCGGCGACAGATGCGGGCCTTCGACGTGGAGGCCCAGGACGCTGAGCGCCTGGGCCTCCTGGCCGTCGATCGCTTCGGCGACGCCCCGTCCGGCGCGCTCGAGGAGCGCGCGTCCGGGGCTCACGAGGGTCGGGAGCAGGCTCGTCGTTCCCAGCGCGCGGTGGGCCCGGGCGATCGACCGCACTCCCTCTGCGCTCGGGTCGTTGTTCAGGAGCAGGCCGCCGCCCCCGTTGACCTGGAGGTCGACGAAGCCGGGGCACAGCATCCCGTCCACGCGTTCGACGGCGACCCCGGGTGGCGGGTCCGAGAGCGCGAAACGCGCGGCGACGTGGCCCTCCCGGAGGAGGAGCCCGGTGTCGGTGTGCAGCGCGCGTCCGTCGAAGACCCGCTCGGCGCCCAGGGCCGCGACCTTCGTCGGCGCCGCCATCGCCTAGTCGTCTTTCAGCAGGGAGGCTTCGTAGTCGGCGGGGCGGGCGTAGCCCAGCAGCTGGAGCGCGGTCGCCGCCACGTTCGCGAG
>JANQRO010000474.1 GCA_028284525.1 Myxococcota bacterium
GACGGGGAATTCACGATTCGCGTGTACGAACTCGGCGACGCACCGGCGCCACCGGAACCCGCCGAGCACCCGTCTTTTGGCGCGCCGGCGACCTTCACCCTGGCTGCGCGCGCCGCGGAGGCGGTGCCCGAGATCGGCGGCGTGTGCTCCGAGGCCGACGACTCGCTCCGGGGGGATCTCGGCACCTGTCTGGTCCCACCGCCCTTCTCCGACACCGACGGCGACGGCGAGCACGACCTGAGCGACCTCTGCCCGAACACGCCGGCGGACACACCGGTGGACGACGCGGGCTGCTCGCAGGCACAGTTCTGCTCGGCGGTCGAGATCCGACAGTGGCGCGACGCGCGGTTCTGTCGCTTCGTCGACTGGCGCAACGACGAGACCTTCCGGGCGCCCGAGGACTGTCGATTGTCGGACACCGACCGCGGGTTCATCTGTGTCTCGCGGGGGACCCCGTAGACGCGGGAGCGCCGCGGGCGCCGGACGCCGTGGGCGCGTGAGCCCCCGGCGCCTACTTCAACAAGAACGCGAGGTGCAACTCGTTGAAACGCTCGGGCTCCTCCCACTGGGGCCAGTGGGCACTGTGCTCGAGCACCACGAGCTCGGCGTCGGGGATGAGTCGCGCGCCCTCCTCGGCCAGCGGCAGGTGCTGACCGGGGTTGTAGCGGGTCCACAGGACGAGCACCGGGCACTGGATCTGGGCGAGCAGCCCGCCGTGGGTCCACCGGGCGGCGACCTCGGGGTCGATGAGGGTCGACAGGCTCGCCTTGCCGATCTTGCCGATCGTCTCGGCGCGCTTCGGGTCGCGGTAGATCTGGAAGCGCGCTTCGATGAGCTCGTCGCTGAGGCTCGCCTCGTCGTGGACCAGCCAGCGCATCCGCTCGCGGATCGTCTCTCGGGTGGGGAGCCCGGTGGCCTTCCTGGTCAGTTCGATGAACTCGTCGAAATCGCGACGCCCGGCCTCGTCGGCGGGGAGCAGCATCCCGGTGTTCATCACGATCTTGTGGACGCACCCGGGGTGCGCGATGGCAAACCAGGCGGCGACCTGGGCGCCCAGCGACTCGCCCGACACCGACACGCGATCGGCCCCGATCGCCTCGACCAGGTCGCGCAGAAAGTCGACATAGGTCTGGGGGCCGTAGTCGACGTCGGGCATGTCGGTGTAGCCGTGCCCGATCATGTCGATCGCGTAGACGCGGAAGTGTTTCGCGTGGGCCTCGAGGTTGCGCGCGTAGGCCTCGGCGTGGCCCCCGGTGCCGTGGAGCAGGATCAGCGGGGGTCCCTCCCCCGCCACGATCGCCCGCGTCCTCACCCCACCGGCGTCGAGGTAGGTCTGCTCGAAGGGCACGCCCTGGAGCGTGTTCCAGATGCTCGTCATCGCGTCGTCCTCGCTCTCGGGCACTGCCTTCCGTCCCTTGGGTGAGGACGATGGGCCCGCCGCACGCCATTCCGCGCCGCGTTCCGCGCTCGGTCCGCTCTTCGCCGCAACGGAGGGCGTGCCCGCGGTCGCGAAGCCGCGATCCCGCGTGGGTCGGATCGCGACGCGGCGGCGCCAACGGTACAGCGATACCGTCGACGAATCATGCCGCCCCGTGAGCTCCACCTGCTCGGTGTCGCCGATGCCGCGGCCGCGATCGCTGCCGGGGTGACGAGCGCAGCGGCGCTGGTCGAGAGCTGTCTCGAGCGCATCGCCGCCCGGGACGAGACGGTCCGCGCGTGGGCGGCCCTGGAGCCGGACCGGGTGCGTGCGGAGGCCCGGCGCCGCGATGCGGAGGGCCCGCGCGGCCCG
>JANQRO010000481.1 GCA_028284525.1 Myxococcota bacterium
CCGGTGCTTCGGCATCGACCTGCCGCTCGCGATCGGGCCGCTCCGGCTCCTCCCGGCGCTATTCCGGCCCGCGCACTAGTCGCGCGGGGCGCAGGCAGACCACGTCAGGTCGTCGCCGGCGTCGGGCCCGCGGCGCGCGACCCGCAGCATCTCCCGGCACCGAAAGAGCCGCACACGCACCAGGGCCGCGAAGGCGAGGGCGCGCGCGCGGAACCCCGCGATGCGGTCGGAGCGGGCGATCCGCACCAGGCTCACGGGCGGCGAGAGGGCCACCGCGAGACCGCGCAGGACCCACAACGGCTTCGATCGCCCGCGGCGCCGCCAGTCGCGGAAGTCGTGACGCACGTGGCGGCTCCATTTGCCGAGCAGGTCGTCGAAGCTCGAGCGCGACGCGTGGAAGGTCACGACTTCGGGCCGGTAGACGACCTCCAGACCCAGGGTCGTCGCGCGGCGTCCCCAATCGCGGTCCCCGGCGACCTCGATCCCGCGAAACGGTCCGACGCGATCGAAGTCCCGTCTCGCCACGGCCAGGTTGCCCGTCCCCGAGAAGTGCTGCTGTTCGATGTACTCGCGCTGGCGATAGGCGAAGACGCTTTCGTAGGCCTCGAGCATCGTCGGCGCCCCGGGGTCGCTCACCGCCACACGCACGTCCCCGCCGAGGACCGTGCCTTCGGGCGCACTCGAGAAGTGCTGCGCGATCGCTTCGAGCCATCCCGGGTCGGCGCTGCAGTCGGCATCGATGAAGGCGAGGATCTCGCCCCGGGCGACCGCGACCCCACGGTTGCGCGCCGGGCCCGGCCCGCGGGCCGTCTCGGCCTCGAGCCGAGCTCCCCGGGTCGACTCGACGATGGCGCGGGGCGACGACTGGGAGCCGTTGTCCACGACGATGATCTCGAAGCGGTGAGCGGGATAGCGCTGGTCCGCGAGGGAGCGGAGACACGCCGCGAGGGCCTCGGGCTGATCCAGGTGGGGGACCACGACGCTCACGAAGGGCACCGTCGCCGGCGACAGGGGCGCGGCCTCGAGGGGGTCGTGGTGCTCGTTCGCAGCGGGCGCGCTCATCCGGTCGCTTCCACGTCGGCGCGATGCGTCTCGGGGCAGCCGATCGCACAGCGGTAGGCATCGAGCAGCTTCGCCTTCTCCGTCTCCCAGCGAAAGGCCTCGGCGGCGCGCTCGCGACCGTATTGGCTCATCGCGTCGCGGGCCGCCGGGTCGTCCACCAGGGCGAGGAGGGCGCGCCCGAGGGCCAGGCCGTCGTGCCCGTCGGCCTGGCGGGCCGCCCGCCCGGCGGCGAGACAGCTCTCCCGGAGCTCGAACTGGGCGAAGGGGATGCCCAGCGCCATGTACTCGAACACCTTGTTCATCGAGATCTTGTCGTTGTACGTGTTGTGGGGATCCGGGATCGCGCCCACGTCGACGGCGGAGAGATGCGCCAGCAGCGCCTCCCCCTGGAGGTAGCCACAGAAGCGGACGTGGGCCTCGAGGTCGAGGGCCCGGGCCTGGGCGCGCAGGGCGTCCACCGCGGGGCCCTCTCCGATGAGCAGACAGCCCACGTCGCGGCGGCCCCGTTCGTGGACGATGTACGCCATCGCGTCGAGGAGGAGATCGACGCCGTCCTGCTGCGCCATGATCCCGACGTAGCCGATCAGGTGCTCGAAGCCGTCGCGCAGCCCCGGTGCCGGGTCGACCCGGCGAAAGCGGTCGAGGTCCGGGTAGCTCTTCACGACCCACACCCGGCCGGGGTCCATCTTGCCGCGCCGGATCGCGATGTCGCGAAAGGTGTCGTTGGTGGCCAGGCTCACGTCGGCCGACGCGAAGGTGAGCCGCTCGAGCCAGCAGAGCAACCGGTGGAAGACGCCGCGACGCCCGAACTTCGCCTCGTAGAGCTCGGGGTTGATGTCGTGGTGGTCGAAGATGAATGTCGTGCCGGCCAGCAGCTTGTAGAGGAGGGCGACCAGAAAGATCAGGTCCGGCGGGTTGCAGGCGTGGATGGCGTCGAACCCGTGGCGGCGCCACACCCGCCAGGAGAGCCAAAGCTCCCACCCGAGCGCCGCGGCGTACTCGAGGGCGTAGCCGACCGGGCCGTTGCCTTCGGCGGGGAGGGGGTGGCGGTAGATGTGGATGCCGTCGAGCTCTTCGTAGCGCGCGTCGTGTCCCTTGCCCTGGGGACAGATCACCGAGACGGTGTAGCCCGCCCGGCGCAGCGCGGTGGCCTCCTGCCAGACGCGACGATCGAAGGGGACGGGGAGGTTCTCCACGATCAGGAGCACGCCTCGGGCGCGGGATCCGCCGCCCGGGGTCGCGGTCACCACGCGCGGTGTCTCTCGGGGTTGCGCTGCGCCCTGCGAAGCGATGCGTTCCGCGGCCGCCGCCTGCGCGAACGCCCTCGACTCGGCACCGCTCCGATGCGCAGATCCTGCCATGGGCCCTGGCCCTCCGTGCCGCGCGCACAGGCGCCGCCGGGAAGTGAGTGCCGCGCGCGGCTCGGAAGGGTCATCGAGATCCGCACCCGGCTCGGTTCGGGCCGGGACGAGATCGGTCTTGCGGATCCGAACGCTCTAGGATTTCTTTCACACGAGTTGCCGGTCTCGGGTCGTCAGAATACCGCACGCAACGCTCGGACCGGTTCTCCTCGCAGGGCGGGCTCCGGGTCGCCCCGGGTCCTCCTCTTCGACGTCGACGGGACGCTCCTCACCAGCGGCGGAGCGGGGGCCCGCGCACTGCGACGCACTGTGGCCCGCGTCTTCGAGCGCGAAGCGTTCGAGGTCGATTTCTCGTTCGCCGGGATGACCGACCCGGCGATCTTTCGCCGGATCCTCGACGGCCTCGGTCTCGAGGTCTCGGCCGACACGATTGCACGAATCCTGCGGGTCTATCCCGAGGTGCTGCGTGAGGAGGTCGCCGGGGCCCGCGAGTACCGGGCGCACGTGGGCGTGGTGGACCTCCTCGAGCGCTTCGCCGGACACGAGGAGGTCGCGCTCGGGCTCGGAACCGGCAATATCGAAGTCGGCGCGCGCATCAAGCTCGAGCCCCTGGGCCTCAACCCCTACTTCGGCTTCGGGGGCTACGGCAGCGACGCCGAGGCCCGCGACGCGCTGCTCCGGGCCGGCGCGGAGCGGGGGGCGGCGGGGCTCGGCCACGCGCTCGCCGCGTGCCGGGTCGTCGTGATCGGCGACACCCCCCGCGACGTCGCGGCCGCCCATGCGATCGGGGCGCCGTGTCTCGCGGTCGCCA
>JANQRO010000491.1 GCA_028284525.1 Myxococcota bacterium
AGGGCCGCAACGCGTGCACGAGCCCGGCGATTTGTCGTAGGCCGCGACGCGCTGCGCTAAGGGTGCGACGCCGCCCCCCTGGCGGCGGAGTGCGCGCGATCACTTCGCGTTGCGGCTCCGCGGCATCGAGTACCGCGACGAGTTCGTCTTCCATCGCCAGCACTTGCGTCTGCGGATCTCGGGCCCCGTCGTGAAGGGGAGCCCCGGCCTGCGGGTCGAGCTGCGCGGATGGGCGTGGCGGGGGACGACGACGCGCGTCTCGGCCTACGGAAGCGCGAAACGACAGGGGTTCAGATTCGAGATCGCGTTCTGACCGCGTCCCCGGGCGAGCTCGGCGGGACGGCGCTGAGCGGTCGTCGGAGCTCGCCCCGCAACCCCGTGCCGGGACCGGCCGCGATCACGCGCAGCGCGCGCCGGCGCGCGCGATAGTGGAAGTCGCGGACACAGTCTCCGATCAGTCCGCGGGTGAACCAGGCGAGCCCCCAGCCGATCGCGAGCATGTAGGGGGTGTAGTCGGCAAGGCCCGGCGGTCGGCCCTGGGAGAGCCAGAAGTCGCGAATCGCCTGGTCGAGGGCGGCGAGCACGGGCTCCCTCCTCCACCCGGCCCGGTCAGCGGGGAGCCGGGGCCGGTTTTGGAATGGTAGCCATGCGTGCGACAATCGTCGGGTCGACCCCGGCGCCCGAAGCGCCCCACGAGGAGAATCCATGGAATCCGTTGTTCCCCCGGAAATGAAGGCCTACTACGAGAACTTCCACTTTTCCCCCGCCGTGATCGACGGCGACCTGGTGCGCTGCTCGGGCGTGATCGGGGTGGGTCCTGACGGCAAGTGCAGCGACGACCCCGAGACCCAGTTCACCACCGCCTTCGAAAGCGTGCAGAACGTCCTCGAGGCCGCCGGCGCCTCCCTCGCCGACATCACCGAGATGACCACCTTCCACGTCGGCCTCAACCAGCACATCGCCGAGTTCATGAAGGTGAAGGATCGCTTCATCGCCGAGCCCTACCCGGCGTGGACCGCGATCGGCATCACCGAGCTGGCGTTTCCCGGCGGGATCGTCGAGATCCGCGTCAACGCGCGCAAGCGCTGACCCGCGGCCGAGCGGCGCGGCGAGACCCACGCGAGGAGACACGGTGGCGAGAAGAGGCGTGCGCGAGCTCTGCGAAGAGGCGGAGCGCGAGATCGAGACCTGGAGCGTCGACGAGGCGTTGCGACACCACGGCGACGACGACACGGTCTTCGTCGACCTGCGCGATGTGCGCGAGCTCTGGCGCGAGGGGGCGATCCCGGGGGCCGAGCACGCGCCCCGGGGCATGCTGGAGTTCTGGGTCGACCCCGAGAGCCCCTACGCCAAGGACGTCTTCCAGAGTGGCAAGCGCTTCGTGTTCTTCTGCGCCGCCGGTCTGCGCTCCGCCCTCGCGACCAAGACGGTGCAGGACATGGGTCTCGCCCCCGTCTGCCACATCGAGGGTGGCTTCACGGCGTGGAAGGACGCCGGCGGGCCCGTCGAAGAGCGCAAGCCCAAACAGCGGTAGCTCGTCGCGTGAAGTTCGGGGTCCTCCAGTTCTTCAGCTGGCCGGGGCGGCGCGTGCCGCTCCCGGTGGTGTACGAGCGCGCGCTCGAGCGCATCGAGGTCATGGACCGCAGTGGCTACGACGCCGTCTGGCTGGCGGAGCACCACTTCAACGACTTCAGCGTCTGCCCCTCGGTGCACATGATGGCCACCCACGTGGCCGCGCGGACGACCCGACTGCGGATCGGGACGGCGGTGTCGCTCGCCGCCTTCTACCACCCCTTGCGGCTCGCGGAAGAGGTGGCGCTGCTCGACGTCCTGTCGGGGGGACGGGTCAACTGGGGTGCCGGCCGCGGCTTCGACCGCAAGGAGTTCGAGAGCTTCGGGGTGGCGCCGGAGGAGAGCTACGCGCGCTTTCGCGAGTCCGTCGACGTGGTGTTGCGGGCGTGGCGCGAGCCCCGGCTCTCCTACGAGGGTGAGTTCTACCGCTTCGAGGACGTGGAGGTGTTGCCCAAGCCGCTCCAGGAGCCCCACCCGCCGACCTGGATGGGGGTGACCAGCGGCGAGGCGATCCGGTGGGCGGCGGCCGAGGGTCACTCGATCCTCCTCGACCCCCACTGCACCCATGCCGAGCTCGTGGAAAAGCAGGTCCTCTACCGCGAGTGTCTGGAGGCGGCCGGCCACGTCTACGCCGGACGCGAGCTTCCCGCCGCGCGGCTGCTCGCGGTCGATCGCAGCGACGCCAAGGCGAGAGAGGTCGCGGAGCGCGGCGCGACGTGGATGGTCAAGAGCTACGTCGACGCCGCGCGGCGCAACGTGGGCGGATCGCTCTCGGTCTCCGACCCGACGCGGACCCGCAACAGCGTCGAACGCTACCTCGACGACGTGATCGTCTACGGCTCCCCGGAGCGGGTCCGCGACCAGCTCGACGAGCTCCGCGACGACGGCGCGCTCGACTATCTCCTCTGTGCGCCGCTCAGTCACGACACCTTCTTGCACATGACCGACGACGTCTTGCCGCACCTGGTGTCCTGAGTCACCACGGCCGCTGTCTTCCGACGCCCCCGTGGCCTAGCCTGGATCTCATCCCGCCCGAACGATTCCGACCCTTCGCCGCCCCGCGAAAGGACCGCCGTGCACCGTGTTCGTCTCGGCCTCCTTCCCTGGGCGGCGGCGTTGCTCGCCGCGCTCGTCGCCCCGCGCCCCGGCGCCGCCGCGATCTCGGCGGAACGCGTCCTCGACGGGCTGTCGTCGCCGGTCTTCGTGACCGCCGCGCCCGGGGACCCACGGCTCTTCATCGTACAGCTCGGCGGCACCGTCGTGATCTACGACGACGGGCAGGTGCTCCCGACGCCCTTTCTCGACGTGACCGTGAACGGCGAGTTCAACCTGACGGGGGAGGGGGGGCTGCTCTCGATCGCGTTCCCGCCGGACTTCTCGTTCTCTGCCGGGGACTACGTCTACGCCTACTACAGCGCCGACCCCCAGGGTGGAGGCGACCCCGCGCCGGAGATGTCGATGCGGCTCTCGCGGTTTCGGCTTCTCTCCGGAATGGAGACCGTGCGCGCGGACGAGTCGACCGAGGAAGTGCTCTACTCGATCGACAAGGTGCCCACCAACCACAACGGCGGAACGATCGCCTTTCGCGGCGACTGGCTCTATCTCGGGCTCGGCGACGGTGGGGGCCCCGGCGATCCCGACGACCTCGCCCAGGACGACGGCTCCGACTTTGGCAAGATGCTGCGCTTCGACACGACCCAGGCGTTGCCCTGGACCGCGCAGCACTGGGCAAAGGGGTTGCGCAACCCGTTTCGGTGGAGCTTCGACCGGATGACCGGCGACCTGTACATCG
Organism: Myxococcota bacterium; assembly: GCA_028284525.1. Lineage (GTDB taxonomy): Bacteria > Myxococcota_A > UBA9160 > UBA9160 > PR03 > JANQRO01. Next base: position 3,365 of record JANQRO010000491.1, read on the forward strand.
GCGACGTCGGCCAGAACGCCGAGGAAGAGATCGACGTGCAACCCGCGACGGTGACGACCCCCGGCGAGAACTTTGGCTGGGACATCCACGAGGGCGACGCCTGCTTCGACCCCGACCCGGGCGAACTCCCCTGTGACGATCCCTCCCTCACCTTTCCGATCCACCGCTACGACCAGATCGGAGGGTCGAACTGCAACGCCGGCGGGAGCGGGTCGGTCACCGGCGGTGCGGTCTATCGCGGCAGCGCGATCCCGGAGTTCCAGGGGCACTACCTCTTTGCGGACTTCTGCACCGACGAGATCTGGAGCCTCGAGTGGGACGGCGCCGGAGGGACCGTCGCCGGGGCCGTCTCTCGCACGGCCGAGCTCGTCCCCGACCAGGGCTCGATCGAGTCGATCGTCGCGATCGGCGAAGACGACGCCGGCGAGCTCTACATCGTCGATCTCGGCGGCGAGATCTTCCGGGTGCCCGAGCCGGGCGCCAGCGCAACCGCCGCCGCGGCGCTCACCGCGCTGCTCACTCTCGGGCGGCGGCGTCGGCCACGGGTGGTTCGCTCGGGTGCCGGAGCAGCCACACGACGAGTCCACTGAGCAGCGCCACGAGCCCGATCTTTCCCCACAGCGGCTCGATGACCCACAGCGCGGACGACCCGCCGACGGCCGCGATCAACGCCACCGCCAGCACCTTGGCGCGCAGCGGGATGCAGCGGTGCTCGCGCCAGTCGCGGATCAGCGGTCCGAACACGCGGTTCGCGAGCAGCCATTCGTAGAAGCGCGGTGACGAGCGCGCGAAGCAGGCCGCCGCCACCAGCAGAAAGGGTGTGGTGGGGAGCACCGGCAGCACCACGCCCACGGCCGCCAGGCCGACGAAGAGGCTACCCGTCCCGAGAAGCACGAGGCGCCACACGCCTCGCGCCGGAGCGGGGACCTGTGCATCCTCGCGAGACGACGCCTCGGCTACTGGGGCGGCTCCTCGACCACCAGGAAGGTCGGATCGATGGCCTGGTCGCGCAGCGGGATGCACTGCTGGTAGGCGTCGGAGTGGTACCAGTCGTGGGCGTGCTTGGCGCTCGGGAACTTCACGACGACGGCGATCTGGGCGTCGCTGGAGCCCGCCAGCACCTCCTTCACGGCGCCGCGGGCCATCGGCTGTCCCTCGAATGCGGCAAAGGTCGGCCCCGCCGCCGCAGCGTATTCCTGCATCTTGTCGGGGTTCTTGATGGACGAGTACGCGATCAGAAAGGCAGCCATGAGGACCTCGGGGTTCAGTTTTCCATGGGAATGTTGAGGAAGGGGACGGCGCCGCCGCCGGTAAAGCGAGGGAGCTCCCCGTTCCAACGCTGCGCCCGTATATAGCTGACGTAGTCGGCGGAAAGCTCGCGGTTCACCCGCTGGACCGCGAAGGCCTCGGCCTCGGCGCGGATCTTGCGCGCGTCGGCCTCGAGCTGGGCCGCCTCCTTGTCGGCCTCGGCCTTCGCCACCTGCTGCTGTGCCTCGAGACGCACGCGCTCGAGCTCGGCGCGCTCCTTCTCGACCTCCTGCTCGCGCTGCTTCTTCACCTCCACGGCCTGGGCGATGATCGGCGGCAGGCTCACGTCGCGCACGAGGACGTCGATGACCTCGATGCCGACGGCCGAGATGTCGCGACGGAGCGCCTCGAGGGCGTCGAGCCGGTACTCGTCGATCTTGGTCTGGTCGTAGAAGTCCTCGACCTTCTCCGTGCCGCGTCCCGCATCGCGCAGCGCCGAGCGCGCGTTCGGGAGGAAGTGCACACGGAAGACGTCTTCTTGCGTACCGGTCTCGGAGCGCATCGTCTTGGTCATGCCCGGGGAGAGGCGCCACTGGACCGAGATGTCCATCGCGGCCTTCTGCTGGTCGCGCGCCGGCACCTGGACGCCCTCGAACAGCGTCGACTGCTTGAGGGTGCTGAAGTGGGTCCAGCGCTTCAGCGGGTTCACGACGTGGATGCCCGCCGGGAGCGCCTCACCCGTGACGCGACCGAAGATCGTCCCGACGGCTTCGTGTCCGGTGTCCACGACCTCGACGGCAGCGCTCACGAGGGCGGCCAGCAGGATCGCCCCGATGAAGAACGGGACGAATTTGTTGGGTTGGATGTTGGGCGTGTTGGCCATGCTCTCTCCGTCGTCGCGGCGACCCCGGTGGGCCGCGGGTGCGCATGCGGCGCGCAGCTCCCGCCGAGGGTGGCACTCCCCGCACGGGTTTCGCCGCCCTCGCACCGACCCGGGGTCTCCGCCGAACCCCCCCGAATCTCAAGCGATTTCGGGAGCGTGCCGATAGCGGGCGCCGGAGGTTCCCCATGCGTCGTATCCTTTCGATTCTACTCCTCTCGGTGGTGCTTGCCGCCGTGTCTCCGCCGGCTGCCACTGCGGCGATCGGCGATCGCAACGAGATCCCCATCGGGCTCGACGTCGGCGTGATGCGCCCCGTGGGAATCATCGCGACGATCGGCGGGGCCGCCGTGATGGTGCCCGTCGGGCTCTTCACGCTGGTGACCCGGCCCTCGGAGATCGGCAAGCCCTTCGATGCCATCGTCGGTGGCCCGGCCCGCTTCACGTGGAAGCGGCCCCTCGGCGAGAGCTGGGGCGACCGCCAATAGACACGCGGCGACACGTGTGATTCCGCCGGGGAGCGCCGCG
>JANQRO010000500.1 GCA_028284525.1 Myxococcota bacterium
GCGGTGCGGGTCGCCGACCCGTCGCGCGGGGCCCTCGCCTGGGTCGAGCGCGACGAATCGCACCCGCTACACGTGGCGGCCGCCGAGGCCGCGCAGGCCCGCTACGGCTTCGTCCCCAACCTGTTGCGCGCGACCTCGCTCCAGCCCACCGTTCACACGCGGGACCTCATGGCCTTCGAGCTGCTCGAGGGGCCCCAGAGCGACGCGCTCTCCCCGCGGCTCCACGCCCTCGCGCGGGCCCGGGTCTCCCACCTCACCCGCTCGGCCTACGGCGCCGTGACGACCCGCGCGCTGCTCGAGCGCGTGACGGGCGATCGCGGGCTGTGGGAGCGCCTGGGCGCGGAGACCGCCGGCGACGGAGCCGACGCCCAGGAGCGTCTGGTCTTCGACTTCGCGACGAAGGTGGCGCGCAACACCTACAAGATCACCGAGAAGGACGCCCTCGCGTTCCGGGAGGCCGGGCTCGGCGACGAGGGCTACGTCGACGTGCTCAACACGGCGTCGATCCAGGTGGCGATGGACCGTCTCGCCCACGCGCTCGGGGTCGCCCCCGATGCGGAGCCGGTGCTCCCCCGCTGACGGTGCCGGGTGGCGAACTACAACGCTCGTTGTAGCTTCCCCCCGATGGCGCGGCCCCGGGAATTCGATCGGCAGGACGCGGCGCGGAGCGCCCTCGAGCTTTTCTGGCGCGGGGGCTACGACGGGGTGTGCATCTCCGACCTCGAGCGCGTCACCGGTGTCGACCGCAAAGGCCTCTACAACACCTACGGCAACAAGGAAGGCCTCTTCCGCGAGGCGCTCGACCTCTACCTCGCGCGCGCCGAGACGTTGATCCAGACGCCCCTCGAGGCGCCGGACGCCGGCCGCTCCGAGGTCGAGGCGATCCTGCGGATGCTGGCCTCGCCGGCCGGGCACCTGAAGCACCAGCGCGGTTGTCTGCTCTGCCACAGCGCGGCGGAGGGCGACGCGGGCTCCGCCGCGGTGGCGCGTCGCGTGCGGGCCTACTTTCGCCGGCTTCGGGACGGCTTCGCCCACGCCCTGCGCGGCGCGCGGGACGCGGGGGAGCTCGGGACGGGCCGGGACCCCGAGGTGCTCGCCGATTTTCTGGTGGGGACCGTGATGGGACTCTCCGCGATGGCCCGCGCCGGCCGGCCCCGCGCGCAGATCGACCACTACATCGACACAGCACTCGGGGCCCTCGACTGAGTGCCGACGGGACACGACGCGCGATGCGTCGTGCGCCCGCCACCCCTTTCCCTCTCCACGAGACAGGAGCTCTCCATGACCGACACGACCTACACCCCGCCCAAGATCTGGACCTGGAACAGCGAGAGCGGCGGACGTTTCGCCAGCATCAACCGCCCGATCGCCGGGCCCACCCAGGAGAAGGAGCTCCCCGTCGGCGCGCATCCGCTCCAGCTCTACTCGCTGGCCACGCCCAACGGGGTCAAGGTGACGGTGATGCTCGAAGAGCTCCTGGAGCTCGGGCACGACGCCGAGTACGACGCCTGGTTGATCGACATCAACGAAGGCGACCAGTTCGGCAGCGGCTTCGTCGAGATCAACCCCAACTCGAAGATCCCCGCGCTCCTCGACCGCGGGACGGCGACCCCGACGCGGGTGTTCGAGTCGGGGTCCATCCTGATGTACCTGGCCGAGAAGTTCGGGGTCTTCCTCCCGGAGGACCCCGCCGCCCGCGCCGAAACCCTCAACTGGCTCTTCTGGCAGATGGGGAGCGCGCCGTACCTGGGCGGCGGGTTTGGCCACTTCTACGCCTACGCACCGACCAAGATCGAGTACGCGATCGACCGCTTCGCGATGGAGACCAAGCGCCAGCTCGACGTCCTCGACCGCGCCCTCGCCGACCGCGAGTACATCGCCGGCGCCGAGTACACGATCGCCGACATGGCGATCTGGCCCTGGTACGGCGCCCTCTCGATGGGTCTGCTCTACGATGCCGCCGAGTTCCTCCAGACCCACGAGTACAGCCACGTGGTCCGCTGGTCCAAGACGATCGGCGAGCGCCCCGCGGCGAAGCGCGGCCGCATGGTCAACCGGGCCTGGGGCGAGCCCAGGAGCCAGCTCCGCGAGCGCCACGCCGCGAGCGACTTCGAGACCCGCACCCAGGACAAGCTCGAGACCGACGACTGATCCGGACGAGCGGGTCCGCGCAGTAGGCCGTGGATCCACGCGGCGGAGGGAAGCGGCAGGATCAGGGTCGCCAGTGCTTCCTCGTCGTCCCGGTTGCCGTGGCGTCGCCTCCTACCCTTCCGGCGGAGGGGACGACTCGACGTGGGTCCGCACCTCGACCTCGGCGTGCAGGGTGCGGTGCACCGGGCAGCGATCGGCGATCTCCGCGAGACGCCGTCGCTGCTCGTCGCTGAGCGGCCCCTCGATACGCAGGGTGCGATCGAAGCGATCGATGCGGCCGGACTCCGTCTCGCAGTGTTCACAGTCGCTGGCGTGGATCTTCTCGTGCTTCACGGAGACGGAGACCCGCTCGAGCGGCCACTCCTTGCGGTCGGCGTACATGCGCAGCGTCATCGTGGTACAGGCACCGAGGGCGGCCGAGAGGTAGCCGTAGGGCGTGGGGCCCGTGTCATCGCCTCCGACGCTGCGCGGCTCGTCGGCTCGCAGCACGTGGGGACCTGCGACGACGTCGTTCGCATAGCGACCGTAGCCGGTCTCCGTCACCAGCACCGTGCCGGGCTCGGTCTTGCGCTCGTCGGCTGGCACCTCGGGCAGATAGCGGCTGGCCCAGCCCGCAATCACGTCCGCGACGTAGTCGGAGTCGGCCCGGCGCGTGAGGAGGTGATCGGCTCCGTCGAGGGACACGAAGCTCTTCGGGTGCCGTGCGGCCTGGAAGATCTCGCTCGCGTTGTCGATCCCCACGATCTCGTCGAAGGGGGCGTGGAACACGAGCAGTGCCTTGCGGAGCTTCGCCGTGCGCTCGGCGACGGGGTGGCGATCGAGGTCCTCCACCATCTCCCGACGAATCGTGAACTTGCGACCAGCGAGCTCGACCGCGGCCTCGCCCTCTCCCTCGATGCGGTCGAGCGAATCGGCGAACAGGCTCTTCAGATGGCGCGGGTTCGCAGGTGCGCCGATGGTCACGACCGCGGTGGCCTCGGGGACCCGCTCCGCCGCCGCCAGGACCGCTGCACCCCCGAGGCTGTGTCCGATCAGGATCGACGGTGCCTGGACGTCGCGACGCAGCTGGTCGGCGGCGAGCACCAGGTCCTCGATGTTGGACGAGAAGCTCGTGTTCTCGAACTCCCCCTCCGAATGGCCGAGCCCCGTGAAGTCGAAGCGCAGCACCCCGAGCCCACGGTGTGCGAGGGCACGCGAGACGCGGGACGCCGCGGCGAGGTCCTTCGAGCAGGTGAAGCAGTGGGCGAACAGCGCCGTGGCGCGGACCGGGCCCACCGGGTGGTCGTAGCGCGCGTCGAGCGAGGCGCCCTTCGACCCGGTGAAGCGCAGACGCGTGGTCTGGATCATGGGAGGCCTCCAGCGTGAGATGATGCGATGCAGACCGGCATCATCGCAGCCAGGACCGCCCTCGTCATCGCGGGTCTCCCCGGGCTGGAATCCTCTTCCCGATCGCGCGCGTGGGCTCGCTCGTCTCCCCCCTGCTCTCGCGCACCCGCGAGGACACCCCCTCCGGAGGGGTTCCGGCCCCCGCAGCGCGTTCAGACCCGCCAGCGGCGGGCTGGGCACACCAGAGCGACTCCGTGACTCACGCCCAGGACACGCTCGAGATCGACGACGGATCCGGACCAGCGGGTGGGCGCCGGGCGCGATCGACCGCGCCCGGCGCAACCCCCGTTGGGCGTGGGCGGCTCTGCTAGCCGAGGGTCAGGTGATACGCGACGAGCTTGTTGCCGTCGAGGTCGCGGAAGTAGCCGGCGTAGAACCCGCTGCCGCGATCGCCGGGGGCCCCTTCGTCGGCCGCCCCGAGCTCGAGGGCCTTCGCGTGGAGCCGGTCGACGGCCTCGTTCGAGCCGGCGGTGATCCCGGCCATCGTGCCGTTGCCGACGGTGGCGGGCTGTGCGTCGTTCGGCGTGCAGACGCCGAGGAACCCCTTCGAGGGGTCGTTGCTGTAGAGCACGATGCGATCGTCGCCCATCACCTTGCTCGCGCCGATCTCGGCGAGGAGCGCCTCGTAGAAGGCGGTGGCTTTGGCGAGGTCGTTGGTGCCCACGGTGGCGTATCCGATCATGCGGTCCTTCCTATGGCGGCGCGCGGGGCCGTCGCGGCCCCGGCACACGGTACCCGCGGCGGCGACCCGCTTGCAATCGCGCCGCGCGATGTCCCGGTCGACGCGGGGCCCGAGCGGGTGCTCGCTCACACCTCGAAGCGACAGCCCCCGTTCCGGGTGCGCAGGTGGCCCGCGGTCGGTGTGGGGTAGTGGGTGCCGATCACGAGGGTGCCGGAGTCGGCGTGCTCGCGGGCGAGACGCCGACGGGTCTCGGAGGCGCCCGCGGGGTCGACGTCGGCAGAGATCCCCCAGGTGGGCTCGGCCCACTGCACCGGGTGGTGGGTCATGTCCCCGGTGATCACCGCGTGCTCGCCCCCCGACTCGATGTGTACCGAGACGTGGCCCGGGGTGTGACCCGGGGTGGCCTCGAGACGCACCTCGTCGGTCAGCTTGTGGTCGGTCTCGACGAGGTCCGCGAGACCCGCGTCGATGACGCAGGTCACGGTGTCCGCCAGGGTCGAGGTGAAGGGCGCCTCCTCTTCGCTACGCCAGTGGTCCCACTCGGTGCGTCCGAAGAGGTAGCGGGCGTTCGGGAAGGTGGGCACCCAGCGATCGCCGTCGCGCATCGTGTTCCAGCCGACGTGGCCGAAGTGCAGGTGGGTGCAGAGCAGGGTGGCGATGCTCTCTCGGGGGAAGCCCGCCGCCGCCAGGCGGTCGAGGAAGTCGTAGGAGGCGGGGTTCAGGATCTCGAAGCCCTCGATCGGCTTCTCGCCCACGCAGGTGTCGACGATGATGCGCTGCCCCGCCGACTCGACCAGCAACGCGTGGACCGAGATCGTGAGGGTGCCGTCCTCGTTCAGGAAGTGCGGCCGCAGCCACTCCGCGTGGGGCGCGAGCGCCTCCGGGTTCGCCTGGGGCAGGAACTCCTCGAAGGGGAGCTGGGCCTCCACCTCCACGATGCGGGTGATCCGGACGTCTCCGATGGTCCACGTGATGTTCTGCATGGGATCCTCCTGACCACCATCCTACCGGAGCAGGGCCGCGCGATGGGAGCGTTTCGAGGGTCCCTCCCCCCTCGGCTAGCATCGCCGCGTTCCAGGAGGTGCCCGTGAAGATCGGCTGTGTACTGCCCCACAACGAGATCGGAACCGACCCGGTCGTGATCCGCGACTTTGCCCAGACGGTCGAGGAGCTGGGCTTCGACCACGTGCTCCTCTACGACCACGTGCTCGGGGTCGACCCGAATCGCCCCGGAGGCTGGACCGGGGTCTACGACAAGGACACGGTCTTTCACGAGCCCTTCGTCACCTACGGCTACCTGGCCGCCTGTACCGAACGCATCGAGCTGGTGACGACGGTCCTCGTGCTGTCCCAACGCCAGACCGCTCTCGTCGCCAAACAGGCGGCGCAGGTCGACCTGCTCTCGGGAGGCCGGCTGCGTCTCGGCGTGGGCACGGGCTGGAACGAGGTGGAGTACGAGGCACTCGGCGTCGACTTCAAGGTGCGCGGCCGGCTCCAGGAGGAGCAGGTCGAGCTGATGCGAGCGCTCTGGACCCACGACGCCATCCGCTTCGAAGGACGCTTCCACACCGTGAGCGATGCCGGCATCAACCCGCGCCCCGAGCGACCGATCCCGATCTGGTTCGGCGGCGGCGCGGACGTGGTCCTCGACCGCTGCGCGCGGCTCGGCGACGGCTGGATGCCGCTGGGCTCGCCGAACGACAAGAGCAAAGCGATGGTCGACACCCTGCGCGCCGCGCTCGAGCGCGCCGGGCGCTCGCCCGAGGGCTTTGGGATCCAGGCCCAGGCCCAGGCGCGCGGGGGCAACCCGGAGCGCTGGCGCAGCCACGCGGACGCCTGGCGCGCCCTCGGCGCCACGCACATGGCGATCGCCACGATGAACGCCGGCTTCGCGGGGATCGACGAGCACCTCGATGCGATGCGGCGCTACCGGGAGGCCGTCGCGTAGCGAGGGCCCGATCGAGAGCGGCTAGATCGTCGGCGAGGGATGCTCGCAGTCGGGTCCCGCGGACGCCGGCCCCGCGGCATCGGCCGACAGCTCGTCGAAGCGCGCGATCGACGCGTGGGCGCGGCTCATCTCTCGGTCGCCCAGCGCGTCGATCAAGGTCCGCAGGGAGCGATCCCTCGCCTCGTCGTCCCCGCGGAGGAGGTTGATGTGCCCGAGCTTGCGACGAGGACGGGGCGTCTTGCCGTACAGGTAGACCCGCGCATCGGAGACGGCCGAGACCGCGGCCTCGGAGGGGACCGCCCCGATGAGGTTGACCATGGCGGACGAGCCGCGGGAGGCGGTGTCCCCCAGAGGCAGGCCCAGCACGGCGCGGACGTGGTTCTCGAACTGGCTGGTCTCGGCGCCGTCGAGCGTCCAGTGCCCCGAGTTGTGCACGCGGCAGGCGATTTCGTTGACGAGCCACCGCCCCTGGACCTCGAACAGCTCGACGGCGATCACGCCGCGGTAGTCGGTGGTGTCGCAGATGCGTCCGAGCCAGCGGCGACCCGTGTCCAGCTGGCTCGCACCGAGACCGCGCGCGGGGCTGCGAGACACGCGGAGGATTCCCCCGACGTGGGCGTTCTCGGTGGGGGCCCAGGTGCGGAGCTCCCCGTCCGCGTCGCACACGCCGATCAGCGAGAGCTCGCGATCGAAGGGAACGAAGGCCTCGAGGATTGCCGGTCGAGACCCGAGCTGGCGCAATGCGTCGGGGACGTCGTCCCGGCTCGAGAGAAGCCACTGCCCTTTTCCGTCGTAGCCGTCGGCGCGGGTCTTGAGCACCGCCGGGAAGCCGAGCGCGTCGAGGGCGGAGTCGAGCTCGTGCGGGCTCGACACGGGACGAAACTCCGCGGTCGGAATTCCCTGAGCGCGCAGAAAGCGCTTTTCGACGAAGCGGTCTCGGACGACCTCGAGGGCGGCCGTGCCGGGAAAGAGCGGAACCCGGGTCTCGAGACGCTGACAGACGTCGAGCGGGACACCCTCGAATTCGTAGGTGACGGCGTCGCACCATTCGAGAGCGCGTGTCGTCTCGGGTGCATCGAAGGGCGCGGCGAGCACCGGGGCGACGGCGGCGGCCGGGCAATCCACCTGCGGGTCGACGACCTGCACCGCCGCTCCCAAGCGCAGCGCCTGCTCCGCGAGCAGGGCCCCGAGCTGTCCGCCCCCGAGGATTCCGATTCTCACGACCCCTTCTCCTGGCTCGGGTCCTCCCAGGGAGGGGGCGTCTGGGTCACCCGATCGGCTTGGTCCCGACGCCGGCGTCGCAGACGTTCTCGAAGCGCTGGATCGCCGTTGGCCAGCATCTCCGCCGCGAGGAGCCCCGCGTTCGCCGCCCCCGCCGGCCCCACGGCCAAGGTGCCCACCGCCACCCCGGCCGGGAGTTGCACGATCGAGAGGAGCGAATCGACGCCGTGCAAGACGCGGCTCTCCACGGGAACCCCGAGGACCGGGAGCACCGTCATCGAGGCCAGCATGCCGGGGAGATGCGCAGCGCCGCCCGCGCCCGCCACCAGCACGGCGAGGCCGCGCTCTTCGGCGCGGCGCCCGTACTCGAAGAGCAGCTCGGGTGTGCGATGCGCCGACACGATGCGGGTCTCGTAGGCGACCTCGAGCTCGTCGAGCACCCCGGCCGCGTTTCGCATCGTGGGCCAGTCCGACGACGACCCCATGACGATGCCGACCCGACCCTGCGCCGGCTCGTCGAGCCACCGGGAGGCGCTGCTCATCCGACTCGCGCCCGGGATCGGTCTGGCGTCGCGGCCGAGACCGAGACGAGGGCTGCCCCGAGGGGGGAGAGCGCCGGGAGTGAGAACGCCTGCTTCATGACGGGGATATAGGGTCTCGCGGATCGGGAAGAAAATTCAATGTTCTATCTTTCACGTTCTAAAAACAAGAACGAAAGCGCCGACATGGCGACGCTCGACCTCAACCTCAAGCACCTCCGCTACTTCTGGGCCGTCGCCCGGGAAGGCAACCTCACGCGGGCCGCGGCCCGCCTCCACGTCTCGCAATCCGCGGTCTCGGTGCAGATCAAGAACCTCGAGGACGACCTGGGCACCGCCCTCTTCGAACGCCGCGGCAAGCAGCTGCTCCTGACCGAGGCGGGACGCATCGCCCTCGACCACGCGGACGCGATCTTCGGCCTGACCGACGAGCTCGTGGCGTCCCTGCATCAGGGGTCGATCGACCAGCGGGTGCTTCGCATCGGGGCGGTCACCACGTTGTCTCGCAACTTCCAGCTCGGGTTCGTGCAACCGCTCTTGGGCCGCGCCGACGTCGAGATCGTGATTCGCTCGGGTCTCATGCGAGATCTGCTGCGCAACCTCGAGGCCCACCAGCTCGACGTGGTGCTCGCCACGTCGCCTCCGACGCGCGACGCCGCCACCGCGTGGACCCCGCGTCTGGTCGGCACCCAGCCTGTCAGTCTGGTCGGTCCACCCCACGTGGCGACGGAGCACCGCACCCTCGAGCGGCTGTTGCGTGAAGAGCCCCTGGTGCTGCCGACCGTCGCGAGTAGCATCCGCACCGGGTTCGACTCGCTGGTCGAGAGCCTCGGCATCCGTCCCTCCATCGCCGCCGAGGTGGATGACATGGCGATGCTTCGCTTGATCGCGAGACAGCACCGCGGGCTCGCCGTCGTTCCACCGGTCGTGGTGAAAGACGAGCTCACGAACGGCGTCCTCGTCGAAGTCGAGGAGCTGCCCGACCTCCACGAGAGCTTCTTTGCGATCACGTCGAAGCGCCGATTTCCAAACCCTCTCCTGATGGAGCTCCTGGGCGCGCAGAGTACGGACCTGGTGGCCGACGAAGGGTGAAGCGCAGACGAGGCCACGGGGCGAGGCCTTCGGATGGCGGCGTCCGAGGGGACGAAAGGAAGCCTGTGCCCAACTACCGACTCTTCGGCGTCGACTCGTCGCCGTACACGGCGAAGATCCGCGCGGTGCTGCGCTACCGGCGGCTCCCCCACCACTGGATCTGTCGCTTCCCCCAGATGCACGACGAGACACGGCACGTGCGACCCGCTGTGATGCCCGTCGTGCAGTTTCCCGACGGGAGCTACCGGTCCGACAGCACGCCGATCCTCCTGGCGATGGAATCGGATCGGCCGGGCGAACGCTCGATCCTCCCCGACGATCCCGGCCACGCCTTCGTGGCCCGGGTGATCGAGGATCTCGCCGACGAATGGATCGCCAAGTGTCTCTTCCATTTTCGCTTCGCGGAGGAGAGCGACGCCCGCTACGCCGCACGCTGGGTGATGAGCGACGCCCACACGGGCGCGGCCGACACGGCGGTGCGCGGCCCGTCGGTCGAGGCGTTTCGCGCCCGTCAGGTGGGGCGACGCGTGCGCATCGGCTGCACCGAGGCAAACGCTCCGCTGATCGAGACCACCTACGAACGCGTCCTCCAGATCCTGGAAGGCGTCGTCGGCAACGAGCGCTTCCTCTTCGGGTCGCGACCCTCCCTCGCCGATTTCGGGCTCTACGCCCAGCTCCGCACCCTCGCCTCCGACCCCACCCCCCAGGCGCGCATGCGCCGCGACGCGCCCTACACCGAGCACTGGCTGCGACGTCTCGACGACGCCTCGGGGGTGGAGGGAGACTGGGACCCGGAGAGCCTGGCTGCCGACCGCGCCGCCGTGGCGCTCTTGCACCTGGCGGGCGAGGTCTACCTGCCCTTCCTGGCCGCCAACGCGCGGGCGATCGAGGCGGGCGCGGAGACCCTGCACGTCCGTCTCGCTGGGCGCGATTACACCCAGCCCCCCTTCGGGTACCAGAAGAAATGTCTCGAGAGCTTGCGCGCAGCCCTCGCCGAGCTGCCCGCCGCCACCCGCGATGCCCTGCGCCCCACCCTGGAAGCGACGGCGTGTTGGGCGACGCTCCAGCCCGGAGCCTGAAGCGGCGCAGGGCGGCCTCGGTCGGGGTCAGCAGAGGAGTGTGGGCCGTTTGGTCTCGGGCTCGGCCACCTGCTCGACCGCGAAGCGGAGGGTCGATGCGAGGGATTGAAAGCCCTCGCGGCTGAGGCGGAGGGTCACGTCGCCGATCGTGACGTGGACGGTGCCGTGGCTGCACTGGTCGACGATGCAGCCACCCTCGGCGGCCAGTCGTCGGCGTACACAAGCGCGCTGTCTCACTGCGGGCGCTCCTGGTGGCCCGCGCCGGAGCACCGCGCCGTGCGGCGCGAACCCCGGCGCGGGACCGGAGGGGAATCGGGACTGTATTGAAATTGAATTTCAATTTCAATACTGAGCCTCGGATGACGTGGCGATAGCTGAAACTCCCCTAGATCCCAGTGGGTTGCGCGTCCTCCTCCCCGTCGGTGGGGCCCGGGTCCGTCCAGATCGTTTGACCCGGCGCGACCCGCAGGCGGCCGATACGCGACTCCAGATCCCTCCCACCGCGAGGAAGCCGCCCTCTATGGCCACCGCACGACCCAAAGCACCGCTCCCGACGCCGAGCACGCCCGCCGGGCGGCTCCGGCAGCGAGCCCGCGCGGCGATGCGGGCGCGTCACGGGGTCGGCGCGGGCCGCCTCGACCCGGAGGACAGCTTCGAGGCGAGGCGCTACCGGGAGGTGCTCACCTTGGCCTACCACGGCGACTCCCAGACCGGAATCGATCCCGGCGACGTCGCCGGCCCCCCCGACGCGGCGACCTCGCGGCCCCTCGCGTGTCCCGGATTCGAGGAAGGCGCCCGCGTGAGCGTCACCCGCCTCGACACCGGCGACGCCAAGGAGATCGGGGTGGGCACCCTGCTCTACGACCTCGGGATCGGAGAGGCCTGCCAGGTGGCGATCCCCGACGCGGGGGTGTTGCGCACGACGCCGGTGCGGAGCGCAAGTGCGATCGGCGCCGACGTCGTGCAGATCGTCACCCGACGCTCGACCTATCGGCTGCGGCTGCGGCTGCGGCCCTAGCCGCGGGGCGCCCTTCAGCGCAGCGCGAAACGCAGCCGGTAGCGGAGCTCCGAGGCGACGGGCCGGCCGGCCAGGACGGCGGGGCGAAAACGCGCGCTGCGGATCGCGCGGAGCGCCGCCTCGTCGAAGGCGCTGCCGCCGCTCTCGAGGATGTCGACCTCTTCGACCCGGCCGTCGGACGCGATCGTGAGCATCAGCACCACGCTGCTCTCGCGGCCTCGGCGGCGTTCGCGTTCGGGATACTGGGCGCGGATCGGCCGGTGCGCGCTCGCCGTCCGGTCGACCTCGGCCTCGCCAAACACCCGGGCGAAGTCGCGCGCGGGCAGCCCGGGGGCCGGAGCCGCGAAGGGGGTCGCGGCGATCGCGACGGGGTCGGGTGCCGGAGCGACCGCGAAGGGCTCCGGCGCAGGATCGGACGAGACGGATTCGGGTGCCGGTGTCACCGGAGCGGGCGCGTCGGCCGCGATCGCCGCGGGCGGGGGCGGCGCCGGGGCGACGACGGGCGCCGGCTCGCGGGCGGCGGGCGGGGCCGGTCGGGTGGAAGCGGGCGCCGGGGTGGGCGGGGCCGGTCGGGCGGGAGCGGGCGCCGGGGTGGGCGGAGCCGGTCGGGTGGGAGCGGGCGCCGGGGCGGGTGCCTCCCCGACCGGCGCGGCGACGGGGGCCGGCTCGCGCAAGAGCGTCACGGAGATCGGTGCCGTCGTCTCCGGAAAGGGATGCCCCGGATGCGCGTGATACAGGAACACCACGAGCCCCGCGTGGAGCGCGAGCGAGACGAGGAGCGCCGCGCCGCGGCGGCGCCGGTCGTCTCGCGCGCTCTCAGAACGCATACCGCAGCGAGACGCGGAGATCGCGTCCCGGGAGGGGCAACACGTCCTTCAGGAAGGAGACGTGGTTGCGCGCTTCGGAGTTGGTGAGGTTGCGACCCTCGAGGAGCAGACTCAGGTCGTAGCGGTCGCCGAGGGGCCGGATCGCGAGGCTCGCGTTGAACACCGCGTAGTCGTCGGTCTTGAGCTCGAAGTCGGCGGTGTCGTCCTGCTTGCCCACGTAGAGCACCTCCAGACGCAGGTCCGCGTAGCGGCTCTGGGCTTCCGTTCCGATCCGCACGCGCCACGGCGCGATCCGCGGCAGGTCGCCCCCGTCGTCGAGCGAGCCGCGCACGAAGTCGAAGCCCAGGTCGAAGAGGCCGCGGAAGTCGTCCCGCTCGTAGGCGAGCAAGCCGAGCTCCACCTCGGCGCCCCAGATCTCCGCATCCTCCTGCTCGTACTGACGCACCGGCAGATCGTCGATCTCGGCGCCGGTCGCGTTCAGAAAGATGTAGTCGTCGAAGGTCGTGTAGTAGAGGTTCGCCGAGCCGGTGAGGCGTCCGAGGCGCCGGCTGACCGACGCTTCGAGCCCGATCCCCGCCTCTTTGTCGAGGTCGGGGTCGCCGATCTCGAAGCCCCCGGTCGCGAGGTGCGGGCCGCCCGAGTAGAGCTCTTCCACCGACGGCGCGCGCTCGGTGCGCGAGAGGGAGAGCCCGACCAGGTACCCCTCCATTGGGCTGTACGAGACCCCGGTCGAGAAGCTCACCGTGTTGAAGGTCTCGTCGCCGGTGTCCACCCCCAAGAGGGCGAGCTCGGGCGTGAGCCCGCGGAGATCGTGCTGGGTGAAGTCCCAGCGCAGCCCGGCCTCCAGATCGACGGGGCCCACCGGGACCTGCTGGATCGAGAAGAGCCCGGTCTTCAAGGTGTCGGTGCGCGGCAGGAAGGCCTCGTCCCCCAGGGCGCGGAAGTTCCCGACCTCGAACTGCGCACCCCAGAGCCCCTGGAGCTCGTTGCCGCCGAGCGACGCCATCGCGATCGGGCGCTGCCGAGCCTCGAAGCGTCCCTCCCAGGCGTAGCGCTCCCACGTCGATCCCACCTCGCCCCCTTCAAGCTCGTCGTGGTTGTAGTCGCTGTAGGCCCCGCGGAAAGAGAGCTGGTCGAAGGCCCAGAAATCGCGGTTCCACTCGGCGGCGAAGTCGTAGCGGTTCGCCTCGAGGTCGATCCGGACGCCCTCTTCCTCCTCTTCCATCCCACCCATCCCGGGGTCTTCCTCGTGGAAGGCCTCGAGGATGCCGTAGTTATTGCGCAGCCGAGTGAAGGCGAAGCCCGCGTAGCCCTCGCTGCCGATCCAGGAGATCCCCGCGGTGCCCCCGCGGTTCTCGTCGATGTCGGTACCGGGCACCTCGTGGCGGAAGGCTTCGACCTCCTCCCCCGCAGCAGTGAGCTGGTCGCGGCGCCGGCTCGAGACGTTGAGGCCGTTGATCGTCAGCTCTTCGGTCGAGCGGATGAAGCCCTGTCCGTACACCGCGAGGGGGCCCCATCCCATGGTGGTCGCACCGGAGAAGAAGCGATCGTCGTTGTTCGATCCGTACCCCGAACGCAGACTGAGGTCGAACTGATCGTCGGGCACCGCGGTCGGGATGCGCCCGTCGATCACGTTCACGACCCCGCCGATCGCCGAGGGGCCAAAGCGCAGGGTCCCGGCGCCGCGCAGTACCTCGATGCGCTCGGCGGCGAGGGGCTCGATGGCCGGGTTGTGGTCGGGGCTCGCTGCGGAGGCGTCTAGGGAGCCGATGCCGTTCTGAAGCACACGGATGCGGTTGCCGTCGAAGCCGCGGATCACCGGACGCCCGGCCCCCGGGCCGAACCCCGAGTTGTGCACCCCCACCTGGCGCTCGAGGGTCTCGCCGAGGGTCACGGAGAGGTCGCGCTCCAGGCGATCGCCCTGCACGATGTTGGTGGCCTGGATGACGTCGAAGCGACGCGGGCGATCGCCCCAGACGGTGATCAGGGTCTCGTCGAGGGTGCCGGAGGCGGTCGCGTCGGCGGTCGACGCATCGG
>JANQRO010000506.1 GCA_028284525.1 Myxococcota bacterium
TCCTCGCCGGCAACCGGGTGCCGGCGGAGGCACAGCCCCTGGCGATGGCCTACGCGGGTCACCAGTTCGGCCAGTGGGTGCCGAGCCTGGGGGACGGCCGCGCCATCCTGCTCGGCGAGCGTCGCCACCGCGACGGGCGCCTCCGGGAGGTGCAGCTCAAGGGGGCCGGGCGCACGCCGTTCTCCCGGGGCGGCGACGGCCGTGCGGCGATCGGCCCCGTGCTCCGCGAGTACGTGGTGAGCGAGGCGATGCACGCCCTCGGCGTGCCGACGACGCGAGCCCTGGCGATGGTGGCGAGCGGCGAGCCGGTCTTTCGCGAGCGGGCCGAGCCCGGGGCCGTGCTCACCCGGGTGTCGTCGGGTCACCTGCGGGTGGGCACCTTCCAGTACTTCCACCAACGCGGCGACGTCGACACGCTCCGAGCGTTGGCGGATCACGCGATCGCCTCGCTCTACCCCGACGCGCGGGAGGCCGACACGCCCGAGCTCGCCCTGCTCGCGGCGGTGGTGGAGGCCCAGGCGGAGCTCGTGGCGCAGTGGATGGGGCTCGGCTTCATCCACGGCGTGATGAATACCGACAACTGCTCGATCGCCGGAGAGACGATCGACTACGGCCCCTGCGCCTTCATGGACACCTACCATCCCGAGACGGTCTTCAGCTCGATCGATCGCGGCGGGCGCTACGCCTTCCACCGGCAACCCGGGATCGCGTTGTGGAACCTGGCGCGCTTCGCCGAGACCCTCCTTCCGCTCCTCGAGGGTGACGAGGAGACGGCGCTACAGCGCGGACGCGAGGTCCTCGACCGTTTCGGCCCGCACTTTCAGCGGGCCTATCAGAGCCGGCTCCTCGAGAAGGTGGGGCTCCCCGATGGCGGCGAGGCCGAGCTCGAGACCGCGGGGTCACTGCTCAAGCTGATGGCGGAGCAGGCTGCCGACTACACGCTGACCTTCCGGCGTCTGGCCGAGGCGTCCTCCGACGACCTCGGTGCCGTCCGGACGGGCTTCACCCAGCCCCTCGCCTTCGACGCGTGGGCGCTTCGCTGGCGCGAGCGTCTGGCCGCGGGCGGACGCAGCGACGCCGAGCGCCGCGCGGCGATGCAGGCGGTGAACCCGGCCTTCATCCCACGCAACCACCGCGTCCAACTGGCCATCGAGGCCGCCGAGCGGGGCGACCCGGGCCCCTTGGAGGACCTGCTCGAGGTGACCGCCACGCCGTACGCGGGGCACGCCCGGCTCGACGCGTACCAACGGCCCCCGGAGCCCCACGAGGTCGTTCGCCAGACCTTCTGTGGGACCTGATCGGGCGGAGCGCGAGGCCCCCATGAGCGAGACGATTCCGGTGACGGGGCGCTGCCACTGTGGCGCCATCGAGTTCGCGGCGCGGGCGAACCCAGAGCGGGTGCTGATCTGTCACTGCGCCGATTGCCAGGCCTTCGCCGGCGCTCCGTACCGAACGAACGTGATGGCGGAGGAGGGGAGCTTCGCCCTGCGCAAGGGCACCCCCAAGGTCTACATCAAGACCGCCGAGAGCGGCCGTCGCCGCGAGCAGGGATTCTGTGGCGAGTGCGGGTGCGCGCTCTACGCCACGAGCGCCGGGGAGGGGCCCAAGGTCTACGCGCTGCGCGTCGGGGTGTTGGCCGAGCGCGCCTCGCTGGTGCCGAGCGCGCAGATCTGGCGGGACTCGGCGCTGCCCTGGGCCGACTCGATCGGCGACCTCCCCGCGATCCCGAAGCAGCCCTAGCTCGCAGCGACCCGACTCCCGCCCCTCGACCCGCCTGCGGACCACCCGCGGGGCGATGTGGCATGATACGGGCCGCCTTCGACCTACCTCAGGGAGACCCCATGGCATCCGCGCAGCCCGACACCACCGCCAACGGCAACACCCAGCCCAGACCGGGCCCGGTCGAGGAGCTCGAAGCTCTCGTGATCGGCGCCGGGGTGACCGGCCTCTACATGCTCTACCGGCTCCGCGAGCTCGGCGTCGACGCCAAGATCTACGAGGGCGGCAGTGGGATCGGCGGCACCTGGTTCTGGAACCGGTACCCCGGCGCGCGCTTCGACTCGGAGAGCTACAGCTACGGCTACGGCTTCTCCGAGGAGCTCCTCCAGGAGTGGGATTGGAAGGAGCACTTCTCGGGTCAGCCCGAGAACGAGCGCTATCTCAACTTCTTCGCCGACAAATTCGACCTGCGGCCCCACATCACCCTGAACGCCTGGATCGATGCGGCCAAGTACGACGAAGAGAGCGGCACCTGGGAGGTGACCTGCTCCGACGGCCGCCGCGCCCGCACCCGCCACCTCGTGGCCTGTGTCGGCATCCTCTCCGCCACCCACATGCCCGACATCCCGGGCATCGACAGCTTCCAGGGCGAGTCCTTCCACACCTCGCGGTGGCCGCTGGAGCCCGTCGACCTCACCGGCAAGCGGGTCGGTGTGATCGGCACCGGCGCCACCGCCGTCCAGCTGATCCCGGAAGTGGCCAAGATGGCGGGCCACCTCACGGTGTTCCAGCGCACCCCCAACTACTGCGCGCCGCTTCGCAACTCGGAGATCGACCCCGAGACCCAGAAGCAGATCAAGGCGAGCTATCCGGAGATCCTGAAGAAGTGCCGCGAAACCTTCGCGGGCTTCGTCCATGACTTCGACCCCCGCTCGACCTTCGACGTGAGCCCCGAAGAGCGCGAGGCGCACTACGAGGCGATCTGGGCCGAGCCGGGCTTCAAGAAGTGGTTCGGCAACTTCTACGACATCATGACGGATCGCGACGCCAACGAGCTCTACTGCGAGTTCGTACGCAAGAAGATCCGCGAGCGGGTCGACGATCCGGAGGTGGCGGAGCTCCTCTGTCCGAAGGACCACCACTTCGGCGCGAAGCGCATTCCCCTCGAGACCCAGTACTACGAGGCCTACAACCGCGACAACGTGACGCTCGTAGACGTGAAGAGCTCGCCGATCGCCGAGATCACGCCCACGGGGCTGCGTCAGGAGAACGGCGACGAGCACGAGCTCGACGTGATCATCTACGCCACGGGCTTCGACGCCGTCACCGGCGAGCTCACCCGGATGAACGTCCAGGGGATCGGTGGCCAGACCATCAAGGAGCGCTGGGCCGACGGCCCGAAGACCTACCTCGGGCTGCAGAGCGCGGGTTTCCCGAACTTCTTCATCGCCAACGGCGCCTTCTTCTGCAACTTCCCGCGTTGCGCCGAGATCGTGGCGGAGTGGGTGAGCGACTGCATCGGGTACATGAAGCGGAAGGGCTTGACCCGGATCGCGACGACGGCGGAGGCGGAGGACGCCTGGGTGGCCCACGCCCAGGAGCTCACCAAGGACCTGTTGCGCTCCGACGTGAACACCTGGTTCTACGGCACCAACATCCCGGGGAAGACCGACTCCTTCCTGTTCTACGCGGGCGGGGCGCCGGCCTTCCGCGAGAAGGTCGCCGAAGTGGCCGCGAAGGACTACGAAGGCTTCGAGCTGAGCTAGCCGCGGGCGGCCCGACGCTGCGCGACCGCGACGCTCAGAGTCGTGTCGAGACGTCCTTGTGCCCGGCCCACTTCGGCAAGGGGTCGGCGATGTCCAGCACCCGCGATCCGTAGAAGATGTGGCAGGTGGGGCGGAACGCGTCGGGCACCCGGGGCGGATCGCCAAACTCGAAGAGCTCGGGAAAGGCCAGCCACATCCGTCGGCCCTCGTCGGCGATCCAGGTGCCACAGCGGGCGCAGGCGAGCTTGCGAGGCGGGACGTCGCTCTCGCCGCGCCGGGTGGCGCTGTAGGCCCGCAGGGCGTCGGCGCCCCGCGTGACGCGGATGTGGCGCTTGTGGAAGATCGCCGCCCACTGCATCGGGGCGCCGTGGAGGACGCGGCAGTCGCGACAGTGACAGAGCTTGGCGTCGACCGGGTCGGCGCTCGCCTCGTAGCGCACCGCGCCGCAATGGCACCGCGCGCGGTAGCGGGCCGCGAATTCGGCGTCGCCCGCCCTCGCGTATTCGGGTCCCAGGTCCATCGCTTCGGCGCTCCCGTCGGCTGCACGAGAAAGCCCCTCTCCGCGGGGAGAGGGGCTTTGCTCCGGTCGTCGCGACGCGGCGTCGCTAGCGGTTGCGCACCACCTGACCCGGCCGGGCGCCGGTGAGCTTGCCGCCCTCCTGCACCGTTTCGCCGGCGACGATCGAGTGCACGTAGCCCTCGGCCGTCTGCATCAGCCGCGGCATGCCCGCCGGGAGATCGTGGATCACCGTCGGCCGGTTCACCTGCAGGTTGTCGTAGTCGATCACGTTGACGTCGGCCCGGGCCCCGACCCGCAGCACGCCCCGGTCCTGGAAGCCGAAGAGCTGGGCGTTGTCGTGGCTCAGCCGCTTCACCACGAACTCGAGGGGCAGGTGGTAGGGGTGTCCCTCTTCGAAGCCGCGCACCCAGTGGGTCAGCATGTAGGTGTGCATGCTGGCGTCGATCACCTGACGCACGTGGGCGCCGGCGTCCGAGAGCCCCAGCACCGAGGCGGGGCTCTGGATCATGTCGCGCATGGCGTCCGAGTTGCCGTCCGCCCAGTTCACCACGGCGTACATCAGGAAGGTGCGGCCGTCGTTCTCGAGCATCAGGTCGTAGGCCACCTCGCGCGGGTCGCGACCCTCGCGCTGGGCGATCTCGGCGACGCTGCCGCCGGCCTCGGGCGTGTACGAGAGCCCGTCGCCCATCGGGTTGGTGCACTGCCACACTTCGGGGCTGTTGTAGATGAGCGACATCCCGGTGGTGTTCGGGTCCTTCTCCGAGAGCAACGTGGCCCGCAGCTCGGGGTCGCGCAGCCGCTCGATCTTCTGCTCGAAGGAGAGCTGCTTGAGCGGCTGGAAGCTCGGCAGGTACTCGAAGGGGTTGTCCCCCTGGAAGCTGAAGAGGACCGCCGGCGGTCGCGCCGCCACCTGCGGCACGAGACGCACGCCCTCGCGTTGCGCCGCTTCGCAGATGTCGAGCTGCTTGCGCCACTCGGTGGAGTCGAGGCGGTGCTGGAGGAGCAGGAAGGTGAGCAGACACCCGCTCTCCCGCGCGAGCCGCTCCATCATCCGCGTCTCGCCCAGGAGCCCCTCGGCCTCCCCGGCGATGCCCGCGGGCACCATCTCCATGATCCCGCCGGCCGCCCGGGCGGCCTTCGCGAAGGCGAGGAGCTCGGTCTCGTCGGCGTAGGTGCCCGGCACCGGGACGCCCTCGACGCTCGCGTGGATCTCGGTGCGCGAGGTGGAGAAGCCCAGCGCGCCGTCGCGGATGGCCTGCTCCACGAGCGCCGCCATCTGTCGGACGTCTTCGGGGGTGGCCTCCTCGTTGGCCGCGCCGCGCTCGCCCATCACGTAGGCGCGGACGGCCCCGTGGCCGACCAGCGCGCCGACGTCCATCGTGCGCGGCATCGTGGCGAGCACGTCGAGGTACTCGCCGAAGCTCTCCCAGCCCCAGGGCATGCCTTCCGCGAGGGCGTTGCCCGGGATGTCCTCGACGCCTTCCATCAGCTGGATCAACCAATCGTGGCGGTCGGGGGTGGCCGGGGCGAAGCCCACGCCGCAGTTGCCCATCACGAGGGTGGAGACGCCGTGCCAGACGCTCGGCTGGAGGTCCGGATCCCAGGTGACCTGGCCGTCGTAGTGGGTGTGGATGTCGATCCAGCCCGGGGTGACCAGCAGCCCGTCGGCGTCGATCGTGCGTTTGGCGGCACCGACGTCGCGGCCGAGCGCCGCGATCTTGCCGTCTTCGATCGCCACGTCGCCGGTGGTGGCCGGCGCGCCGGTCCCGTCGGCGATCGTGCCCCCGCGAATCACTACATCGTGCATACCCGGTCTCCCCGTGCACCCCGCCCCGAAGCGGGGCGACGCGGGCGCAAGGGTAGGGGAGGCCGGGCGGGGCCTCTACCGAGCCGCCGCGGGCCGTCCCGGTCGCCGCGAGCCTCGGCTCAGTCGTCCCACTCGCCGCGAGCCTCGGCTCAGTCGTCCCACTCGCCGCGAGCCCGGCTCAGTCGTCCCACTCGCCGCGCGCGCGCGGGTCGAGCTCGACGAGATGGGTCCAGGCCACCTCCGGTGCGACCAGATCGATCGCCTGGAGCGCCCGGGCGACCGCGCGGTTGGCCTCGACGATCGAGTCGACGCCCGCTCCGAGCCGGTCGCGCAGCCCGGCGGCCTGTTGGCCGACCACGTCTTCGAACTCGCCGAGCAGCTCGTCTCGGTCGGCGCGCAGCCGCT
>JANQRO010000508.1 GCA_028284525.1 Myxococcota bacterium
CCGGTGCGCCGTGGGAACGGGTGGCCGAGGGGCGCTGGTCACCCGACGGGGCACGGATCCGGCTCGCCGCGGGCACCATCGGGCTCGCCGCCGCCACCAACGAGGTGATCGCGCGCGACCACGGCCTCGAGCTGTTGCTGGCCTTCAGCGCCTCCTTCCTGCTGATCGCGCTCACCTACCGGTCGCTGGTGGTGGGGGCTCTGCTGATCGCGTCGCTGGCGACCGCCGCCGTCGCGACGCTCTCGATCCAGTCGCTCCTGGGGATCGGGCTCCAGATCCACACCCTCCCGGTCCAGGCCATCGGGATCGGGGTGGGGGTCGACTACGCCATCTACGTGGTCGACCGCATCCGCCGCGAGCGCGCCCGCGGTCTCGAGATCGGCGCCGCGATCGAGCGCGCGGTTCACACCACCGGGGTCGCCGTGATCTTCACGGCGTCGACCCTGGTGGCCGCGATCGCCAGCTGGATCCCACTCTCGAGCTTGCGCTTCGGCGCGGAGATGGCACTCCTGCTCTGTCTGCTGATGGCGATCAACGCGGTGACGGCGGTGGTCCTGGTGCCCGCGCTGATGCGCTGGATCCCCGAGCGGGTCTGGATCGAGCGCTCGTAGCGCCACAGCGCGGGCTCGGCCTGCCGGTGAGCCGGCGGCCCGGCGATGAGCTTTCATCCCCGGATGGGTCACTTCAGCATCAAGTCGAAGCTCCTCGCGATGCTCCTCGGGGTGAGCCTGATTTCGATCGCTCTCGTGGCGACGCTCAACTACGCCGCCAGCCACGACGCCTTGCGCGAAAGCGTCTTCAACCAGCTCACCAGTCTGCGCGCGTCGAAGGCCGACCAGATCGAGCGCTACTTCGAGGAGCGGCGCACCGAGACCGGGGTGCTCGCCGGTGCGGCCCTGGTGCACCGCGCCGCCACCGCCCTCATCGCGGCCTACGCGGGCCTCGACGATGCGGAGGTGCCGCCCGGCTGGGACGACTCGATCCGTCGTTTCTACGACGAGGAATACCTCCCGCTCCTCTCGCAGCACACCCGGGGAGCGCCGACCGCCGAGCGCTACCTCCCGCAGACTCGCGCCGCCCGGTATCTGAAGTACGCGTACATCGCCGGCAACCCCTTTCCCCTGGGCGCCAAGGACAGCCTCGACGAGAGCCCAGAAGACACGAGCTCCTACGCCGCCGCTCATCGCGCCTTCCACCCCTTGATGCGCAACGTCGTCGACCGATTCGGCTACTACGACGCGTTCCTGATCGACATCGAGACCGGCGACGTCGTGTACTCGGTGCGCAAGGAGACCGATTTCGCGGCGAACCTGATGGAGGGTCCCTACGACACCTCCAACCTCGCCGCGCTCTTCCGCCTCCTCCAACGGGACTCCGACCGGGGGGAGGTGCGCATCGCCGATTTTGCCAACTACCGGCCGAGCTACGGGCGCCCCGCCGCCTTCGTCGGGACGACGGTCTTCGAGGGGCACCGGCCGATCGCGGTGCTCGCGATGCAGCTCTCGGTCGACGAGATCAACCACGTGATGACCGGCGGCGAGCAGTGGGAGCGCGACGGTCTGGGCAAGACCGGGGAGACGATCCTGGTCGGCCCCGACTATTTGATGCGCTCGACCTCGCGCTTTCTGGTCGAGGACCCCGACGGCTACGTCGAGGGGCTCCGGCGGCTCGCGACACCCGACGCCGACATCGAGCAGATCCTGGCGCTGCGCAGCCCGATCCTGCGCCAGGCGGTGCGCACCCGCGCGGCCGAGGAGGGCTTGCGAGGCCAGGTGGGAACGGGGGTGATCGAGGACTACCGGGGCGTGGAGATCCTGGGCTCCTGGGCGCCGCTCCGGATCCCCGACGTCCGCTGGGCGATCGTCGGAAAGATCGACCTCGAGGAAGCCTACGCGCCGATTCACCGGCTCGCGCGACACACCCTGGTGCAGACCGCGCTGATCGTGCTGGTGATCACCGTGGTCGTGATGCTCCTCGTGAGCTCCTTCGTGCGCCCGGTGAACGAGCTCATCACCCGGGTGCGCGACGCCGGCAGCGGCGCGGTCGACGTCGACGTGGCGTCGACGGCGCAGGACGAGATCGGCGATCTGGCGCGCTCGTTCCAGGATCTGCTCGGGAGCGTCCGCGAGCAGACCCGGCTCCTCGAGGAGGTGCGGGGCGAGAACCAGCGGCTCCTCGAGAGCATCCTGCCCGCGGGCGTCGTCCGCCGCATGCGCCGCGGGGACGACGAGCTCGCCGACACCGTCCCCGACGTCTCGATCCTCTTCGCCGAGGTGAACGGGCTCGCGCAACGCGCACTCTCGGGCGACGCGGGCGATTCGGTGGCGCTGCTGAAACGTCTGGTGGCCTCC
Source organism: Myxococcota bacterium (assembly GCA_028284525.1). Lineage (GTDB taxonomy): Bacteria > Myxococcota_A > UBA9160 > UBA9160 > PR03 > JANQRO01. The sequence continues at coordinate 2,352 of JANQRO010000508.1, forward strand.
TTCGACGAGGCCGCGGAGCGATGCGGCGTCGAGAAGCTCCAGGTGGTGGGCGATACCTACCAGGCGGCGGCGGGGCTCTCGGAGCCGCTCCTCGACCACGCCCGTCGCGCCGTGGACTTCGCCCGGGAGCTGGTGCGGATCGTGCGCCGCGCCGACGCGGAGACCGACGCCGAGCTGCGTCTGCGTGTCGGCATCGCCTCGGGCACGGCCCTGGCCGACGTGATCGGACGCGAACGGCTGGTCTTCCACGTCTGGGGCGAGGTCGTGATCGAGGCGGACCACGCCCGCGACGAAGCCGGGGCCTGGCAGGTCGTCGTCACCACACCCGTCCGCGACAAGCTCCACGAGGTGCTGGCCTTCCGGCCTCTCGAGGGCGCGACGGGTGACCTGCCCCTCTGGGTGCTGGCGGATTCCGAGTGAGCGACATCGTCCGCAGCGAGTGGTTTCTGTGGGGCGTCGGGCTGATCGTCGTCTTCCAGATCCTGGTGATCGCCCTGGGCGAGCTGATCTACCGCGCCGAGCGCAAGGAGGAGCCGGCGGCCCGCTTCCTGCGCGCGGCGCGCAACGCCGTGCTGCCCCTCGCCATCGCCTACGCCTTCCTGATCAAGATCCTCGAGACCGACCCCGAATCGTGGTTGGCCCGCGGGGTCGCCACCGGGCTCTGGATCAGCATCGTCTACGCCGCGCTCATCCTGTTGAACGCGCTGGTGTTCGAGCGCGCCCGCGAGGGCACCTGGCGTCACCGCACGCCCACCCTGTTTCGCGACCTGATCCGTCTGCTCCTCGTCGCGATCGGCGCTGCCATCGTGCTCTCCCTGGTGTGGGACCGGGACCTCGGGGGGCTGCTCGCCGCGCTGGGAGTGGGCTCGATCGTGCTCGGTCTCGCGCTCCAGGAAACCCTCGGCAACCTGATGGCGGGGATCGCGCTGCTCTTCGAGCGCCCCTTCTCGATCGGCGATTGGATCGAGGTGGGAGACGACGAGGGGGAGGTGGTGGAGATCAACTGGCGATCGGTCCACGTGCGCAACCGCTACGAGAACCTCCTGGTCTTTCCCAACTCGGTGCTCGGCAGCCAGACCTTCATCAACCACAGCCGGCCGACGCCGCGCCAGACCCTGCGGCTCCCCTTTGCGTTCGGGCTCAACGACCCGCCCGTCCGGGTGCGGGAGGTCCTGGTGTGCGCCGCCCGGGAGACGCCCCACGTCCTCGACGACCCCGCCCCCGACGCCCAGGCCCGCGAAGTGCTCGACGACCGCATCCGCTACGAGGCCGTGCTCCACGTCGACGAG
>JANQRO010000510.1 GCA_028284525.1 Myxococcota bacterium
CGATCTTCACCGAGGGCACCGAGGAGATCGCCGTGTCGCCGGGGTCGACCGAGCAGCAGACCGTGCTCGCGCGGAGCCTCGACGCCGACGAGGACGGCACCCCCGAAGAGGTCCGTTACTTCGACCCGCGCGCCGGAGGGCTGCTGCGCATCGACCGCGACCGGGACTACGACGGGAAGATCGACGAGACGAGCTACTACAGCGGTGGCTCCCTCGTCGCCCGCGAGCTCGACGAAGACAGCGACGGCAACCTCGACCTCTGGGAGCGTTACGACGACGGCGTGATGCTCTCCCAGGAGGTCGACCGCAACGCCGATGGGCACCGCGACGCCTTCTACACCTACAGCGCCGGCTCCCTGGTCGAGGAGCGCCACGACACCAACGACGACGGAGTGATCGACCGGCGCATCGAGTACGAAGCGCGGCGCATGGTACGCGCCGAAGAGGACCGCAACAGCGACAGCGAAATCGACCAGTGGACCTACTACGAAGGCGAGTCGGGGGAAGAGTGGGTCGTCCGGGTCGAGCGCGACGGCAACAACGACGGCGAGCCCGAGACCTTCGAGTACTACGAGCAGAAGGACGGCGACTCGGTGATCGCGCGCCGCGAAGAAGACGTGAACGGCGACGGCGTCGCCGACGTCAAGTCGATCTACGAGAACGGCAAGCTCGTCCGCCGGGAGATCTCCGACCCGGCCCTCGTCCCGCTCTAGACCGACGCGCGGCGGTACCCGTCCACGCGTCTACTCCCGATCCCGTTCGATCTCCACCTCGAGCTCCTTGCGAGCGCGGCGCCGGAACTCCTCGATGCGCTCGCGATCGCCCTCGAGGACGAGTTCGCGGGAGCGGTGGCGAAGCCGTTCGAGCTCGAGGGCGAGCTCGCGGTCGGTGAGCTCGGTCGCACCGAACTCGATCTCGATGTCGTGGTGGGCCCGCGACCCGTCGGTGGCCAACGCCGTCACCCGGAGCCGATTGTAGCCCTCGCGCACGGGGACGAAGCCGCGAAAGCTCCCGTCGGGAGCGAGACTCACGTCGGTGCTGAGATCCCCGGTGCTCAGGTTGGAAAGCACGAGGTCGTCGACGTCGACGAAGGAGACCCCGCGGAGCGCCGCCACGATGTCCCCGGGGCTGCGCACCGCGGTGTAGTGGCCGCCGGTCACCCGCGCGACTTCGGTGACCGCGCGCGGCATGCGGAGCGCCCCGCCGCCGATCGCGTAGGTGTTGATCGCGACCCCGGCGCGGGCGGCGAGACCCGCGGCGCCGACCGCCGCGTCGACGTCGCCCGCGTCGACGACGCTCGCGCGGCCGACCGGAAAGGTCGGTGCGCCGTCGGTGAGGAAGAGGATCATCTTCTTGGCGTGGGGTCGGGGTCGGCTGTGGGCGCCGGGCAGGCCGGCCAGCTCTCGCACCGCGAGCCGGATGCCCTCGGCGAAGTTGGTGGCGCCGTGGGGTCCGCGCGCCAGGACTTCATAGGTCGCCGTGCGCAGGGCGTCGTAGTCGTTGGTGAGCGGCACCTCCAGCCAGGCGTCCACCTGCCCCGCGACGCGGCGCCGCCCGGTGCTCGGGTCGAAGGCGCCCGAGAAGGTGACGAGCCCGATGTGGACGTGCTCTGGGTTGAGCTCCTGGAGCAAGGCCTCCGCCGCGCGCACCTCGGCGTGGAGCACCGTGTCTTCCGGGTCCGTGGAGAGGGCGCCCTTGGCGAAGATGCCGGGGGGCAGCTCGCGAGGGTCGATCCCGACCTCGCCGTCGCCGTCGATGTCGGAGCCGCTCGCGACCCCGGTCGACTGGGAGACGTCGAGCACGAGGATCACGTCGAACTGGTGATCCTCGGCGCCGAGCGCCGCCGCGCTTCCCTGGACGAAGGCGCGGTGGAGACGGTTCTCCACGCGTTCGCCCTGGACGGGTCGTTGGACCTCCAGTCTCACACCGCGCTCGGCGAGGGCCGGTGGAGAAGCGAAGAAGAGGGGGAGGAGCAGCACAGAGCACAGCAGGAGCAGCAGCATGGGCATCGTCTTGGGCCTTCGCGTGTCAGTAGCGACCGGTGTCCTCTTGGAGTTGGTCTTGTTGGGGGATCAGTTCGAGCTCGACACGGCGGTTCTGGAGCCGCCCCGCCTCGGTGTCGTTGGGGGCTACGGGAAACTGCTCGCCAAAGCCGAGGGCGGTGATGCGCGAGCCGGCGACGCCGAGGCCGATCAGATAGGTGCGGACGTTGCCCGCGCGGTCCTCGGAGAGACGGAGGTTGAAGGACTCCCCGCCCTGGGCGTCGGTGAAGCCCTTCGCCACGATCTCGGTCTCGGGGTAGCGCTGGAGCACCTCGGCCACCTGCTCGAGACGTTGCTGGGCGCCCGGCGAGAGGCTCGACGACCCGCTCGCGAAGAGCACATCGCCGGAGAAGATGACGAGCAGGCGATCGGCCTGGGGCTCGACCTGGGCGTCCGGGATCGCGTCGAGCTCTTCGGC
>JANQRO010000529.1 GCA_028284525.1 Myxococcota bacterium
CGCGGCTCCTTTGGTCGCTTCTGGCAACGCGGCGGAGACGAGGCGCGCTCCGTCGCCGCCCTCAACGCCGTGGCCGCGATGCGGCTCACCCACGCTGCCCTCGAGCGCTTCGCGCCCCGTCGCCGGGGCGCCGTCGTGTTCGTCTCTTCGCTGAACGGCTTCTTGCCGAGCCCCTACGCCGCCACCTACGGCGCCTCCAAGGCCTTCGTGAATTCGCTGGCACACGCGCTCCGCGAGGAGCTGCGCGACAGCGGGGTCCGGATCCAGCTCTGCTGTCCCGGCTTCACCCGCACGGAGTTTCAGGACCGCGCGTCGATCCCCAGCCAGGAGATCCCGGGTTTCGCGTGGACCGACGCCGACGTCGTGGTGGAGGCCTCGCTCGCAGCGCTGCGTCGCGATCGCTTCCTGGTCGTACCGGGCGTCGTCAGCAAGGCATTGAGTGCGTTGATGCGCGTGGTGCCCCACGCCGTCGCGCGGCGCGTGGTCGCGTGGTTCAGCCGTCCGATGCTCAGGACGCGCTAGGCGGCTTCGCTTGCCTCGCGCAGCATCGGCATCACGCGTTTCGCGAAGAGCTCCTGGGTCCGCATCGCCCGCCAGCGCTCGATCCCGCCGTAGTAGCTCATGATGATGAGCTCCTGGAAGCCGAACTCCCGCCACAACGCGACCAGCTCCTCGCCCACCCGCTCGGGCGTGCCCACGTAGACGGCCCCGGCGTCGAGGAGCTCGCGGTAGGAGAGGTCGCGCATCGCCGGAAAGTCGTCGGCCGCGTAGAAGGCGTAGCCCGCGTCGCTGAGACGCTTCTTCTCCGCGGGGCTCGTCCGCGCCAGCGAATCCATCGGGGAGACGTTGAAATCGATGAAGTTGCGCACGGCGCTCTCGGCGTCCCGGACCGCCGTCGCTTCGTCGTCGTCGAGGTAGATCGCCTTGATGTAGCCGAGGCTCGGCTCGGTGCCGGCCTTTTCGCAGGCGTCGAGGTAGAACTTCGCGGGTTCGAAGAACACCGACGACGGAGCGGGTCCCCCGACGCACACGCCCCAGCCGTTCTGGGCGGCGCGCTCGAACCACTTCATGCTGGTGCCGACCTGGTAGATCTTGGGGTGTGGCTTCTGGAGCGGCTTGGGCACCACCGAGAGGTCCTTCGCCTGGTAGTGCTTGCCCTCGTAGGAGAAGCGCTCTTCGGTCCAGGCCTTGAGGAGGATGTCGAGGGCCTCGACGTAGCGCTCCTGGTTCTCCTCCATCGCGATGTTGGCCGGCTCGTTCAGCCAGGCGTGCCCGCGGCCGATGCCGCACTCGAGCCGTCCACCGGTCAGGATGTCGGCCTCGGCGATCTCTCCCGCCAGGATCATCGGGTTGTGCAGCGGCAGCGTGTGACAGAGCGCGCGGAAGCGGAGGTTGCGGGTGCGCTGGGCGAGGGTGCAGAAGAGCGCGAGGGGGTTGGTGTTGATCCCGAACTTCTCGAAGAAGGGGTGTTCGAGGGTCGTGAACACGTGGAAGCCACGTGCGTCGGCGTGCTCTGCGAGACGGATCACGTCCTCGAAGAGCTCGGCGTGATCGGCACCCGGGGGGCTCTGGATCTCGGTGTAGGTTCCGTAGCGAAGCGACACGGCGGGTCCTCTGCGGCTCAGACGAAGATGTGGTGGGGCACGAGTGCGGTGACGACCATGTTGGGGACGTCCACCAGCTCGGCGATCCGGAGATCGACGGCGACGCTACAGACCGCGTAGGCCTGTTGCGGGCTGAGGCCCCGGGCGTCGACCAGGTGGTCGATCATGTTGAGCAGGGCGTTGCGGGCGGCGAGGGTGACGTCCTCGGAACGCGCCCGGCCGTCGCGGGTGGTGCACTGCCCGGTGGTGGCGAAGAAGCGTCGGGGCGCCGCCTCCTCGGGCGGTGCGAAGTAGTCCTCGCAGTAGAACTGCGGGTCGCGGATTCCCTTGGCCTCGGCCTCGCCTTTCTTCAGTGCAAAGGACCCGTAGAAGGTGGCGCTCATCTCGACCGCGGTGCCACAGCTCTCGTTGTCACCTTGGGCGAAGTGGGCGTCGCCCACCGAAAAGAGCGCCCCGGGTACGTAGACCGGGAGCCGGAGAACGGTCCCCGCGGTGAGCTGCTTGACGTCGAGGTTCCCGCCGCACTCGTGGGGCGCCACGGTGCGCATCGCCTCGCCGGCGATTCCCGGTTCGCTCGGCACCGCGTCGGTGGGATCGGGGAGGAGCACGGCGCCGCCCTCCTCCTGGATCTCCCGCTCGCGCCGGTACACCTCGTCGAGGAGGGTCCGAGAGGGCGCGGTCCCGATCACGCCCATGAAGGGCGCCCCGGGGATCCGCACGCCCGGGAGGTCGTCGGAGGTCGCCGCACCGTCGGCGATCGCCCAGCGCACGATGAAGGGCTCGGTGAAGACGTCGCGCAGGAACCCGAAGCCCGGGACCTGCACGGTGTACCCAAAGGGCTCCGGGGCCACGGCTTCGACCTTGATCTCGAGGATGTCGCCGGGTTCGGCGCCCTCGACGTAGACGGGGCCGGTGAGCGGGTGCACCAGGTTCAGGTTGCAGCGCCCCACCGCGGCCGCGTCGCTCCCGGGCGTGATCTGCCCGTCGAAGGCGTCGCGGGTCTCGATGCCCACCACCTCGCCGGGCGACACCGTGACCACGGGCTCGAGGTCGGGGTGCCAGCGGTTGTGTCCGGTCCCCGGCTCCTCGGCGAGGGTCTTGCCCCGGTCGATCTCGACGTAGCGGTCGGCCTTCACGCGCGTCCCTCCCGCTGCGCCACCGCGGCGGCCTCTTCCGGGAGGTCGACCATTTTTTGGATACGGAGCACCAGGTGGCGCATCTTCCAGCCCTCGCTCTCGTGCGCGAAGTCGCAGTCGTAGGTGGCGCCCAGCCACTTGTCGACGTCGGCACCGTCCTCGCGGATCGTCAGGAGCTCCCAGAGCCACCAGGTGGCGTGGGCGCGCTCGAGCCCCGGGTCGAGCTCGATCAGCGGCGAGACGGGAAAGTGCAGCGACCAGGTGATCTGCTCGCGCCCGATCCGAGCGAGCTCGCGGGCGATCTCGTCGCGCCCTTCGTAGCGCCCGAAGCCCTCGGCCTCCCACACGCCGTTCTCACAGAAGAGCGCACGCATCACCTCGGGGTCGTTGTGGTCGTCCCCGGCCTTGGCGTAGCGCGCGATCGCCGTCCGGATCTCCTCCCGCGCCACCAGCCACTGGACCTGCCGGGCGAGTTCCTCGCTCATCCGCGCCCCGTGTCGTCGCCGTGGACGGCGAGAAAGCGACGCTCTTCGAAGCTGTAGGGCACGTTCGGGTCACCGTCGTAGAGCTCGACGTTGGGGGCGATCTCGGCGTGCATCATCGCCAGGTCGAAGAGCCGCGCGCTCGGCGCCGGGAGCCCGCCGAGGGGAAAGGCGTCGACGTGCTCGAGGATGCGCTCGAGCTCCGGGAGCAGCGCCTCGTAGAAGGCGGTGATCTCCTCGCGGCTCGAGGCGAGGCGTTTGTCCCAGCGCCGGTTCTGGCTGGGAAGCGCCCAGTCCGCCACCCAGCTCTCGAGGCTCTCGAAGCCCGCGGGGAGCGTCCGCATCAGCCCGCCCCCTCCAGGTACCGGTCGAGGACGTGGTAGCCGTGACGCACCAACACCTCCTCGTCGTGGAGCACCATGTGGGGCTTGGCGCCGGAGCGCAGTGCGTAGTAGGTGCCCTCCATCGTCGCGGTGTCCTCGAGCCACGCGTTGCGTTGGAGCACGATCGCGTGCTCGAGGGCCCAGCGCTCGCTGTGGGTGCGCGGCGCGCGCACGTAGTACTTGCCCTCCCACAGACAGCGGTCGTGCCCCAGGGGCCAGAACTGGTGGGTGAACCAGATGCCTTCGGCCACGTGGAGCAGCCAGTTCGGGAAGAAGACCGAGAGCTCGAAGGAGAAGTCGTCGCGGCCCTCGTCGTTGATCGAAGACGGGAGCATCGTGCCCGCCACGTTCTCGACGAGGGAGCCCCGGGCCTTGCGCTGCGCGAGCGCCGCCACCGGCGGCGCCTCCTTGGGTGGGTTGAAACAGACCGCCGTGGTCCGGTGGTCGCCCAGGAGCTTCACCATCTGGAGCCCGGTGGAGAAGGTGCCCGGGAAGGACCCCGCGTGGATCGTGTTCACGTGGTAGGCCTCGGAGAAGGCGTCGACGCCGATCTTCCAGTTGCACGCGAGCTCGGTGTAGTAGGTGAAGACGAAGTCGAGCTCGTGGTAGGGGTAGCCCGCGAAGTGCTCGCCCATCGCGCCGAGGAATTCGGTCAGGGACTGGGGCGGGGTCTCGGCGAGGTTCACGAAGACGAAGCCCTGCCAGGTCTCGCAGTGGATCGGGGTCAGCCCGTAGCGCTCCTTGCAGAAGTCACCGGGAAAGCGCTTCTCCTCCTGGACCCCGACCAGCTCACCCTCCGGGTTGTAAGACCAGGCGTGGAAACGACAGGTGAAGGCCTTGCGCTGGCCGCATTGGTCGCGGTGGACGTCGGGTCCCTCTGGAACGACGACGGTGTTGCCGCGGTGGGAGCAGGTGTTGTGAAAGGCGCGGATCACCCCGTCGCGCCCGCGGATCAGCAGGGCGGCGGTGCTCGCGAACTCGAGTCGCTTCAGCTTGTAGCTCCCCGCCTCGGGGAGCTCCTCGACCCGGCCCACACAGAGCCAGACCCGCTTGAAGATGCGCTCGACCTCGAGGGCGTAGATCTCGGGAGAAGTGCAGGGCGCCGTCGGCACCGGATCCGTCCCGAGCCAGGGATAGGTCTGCGCCCAACGCGCTTCGCCGGCTTCCATCTGGTCTTCCTCCCGGCCGGGAAGCTTACCCGAGCGGGGCGGCGCTGGGCGGAGCCCGTCGGCGCCGCCTGGGGTATCCTGCGGCGCCAAAAACCAGATCCACAGATCTTTCGTGAGGAAAACGAGCATCATGAGCGAGATTCGCTTCGACGGGAAAGTCGCCATCGTGACCGGCGCCGGTGGTGGCCTCGGCAAGACCTACGCCCTCCAGCTCGCGTCCCGGGGCGCCAAGGTCGTCGTCAACGATCTGGGCGGCGCCACCGACGGCACCGGTGGGGGGAGCTCGATGGCCGACCAGACGGTGAAGGAGATCGTCGAAGCGGGTGGCGAGGCCATCGCGAACTACGACAGCGTGTCGACTCCGGAAGGGGGCGAGGCAATCGTACAGAGCGCGGTCGACGCCTTCGGCCGGGTCGACGCCGTGATCAACAACGCGGGCATCCTCCGCGACAAGACCTTCGCCAAGCTCGAGCCCGAGAACCTCGAGGCCGTTCTCGCGGTGCACCTGAAGGGCGCCTTCTTCGTCAGCCAGCCGGCCTTCCGGCTGATGAAGGACCAGAGCTACGGACGCATCGTCCTGGTGTCGTCGAACGCGGGGATCCTCGGCAACTTCGGCCAGACCAACTACGGCGCCGCCAAGATGGGTCTCGTCGGGCTCGCCAACGTCCTGGCCCTCGAGGGCGCCAAGTACGACGTCAAGGTCAACGTGCTCGCCCCGATTGCGCGGACGCGGATGACCGAGGACCTACTCGGCGAGCTGATCGACGCCCTCGACCCGGCGTGTGTCACGCCCCTGGTCACGTACCTGGCCTCCGAGGAATGCGACCACACCGCGCAGATCTGGTCCGCCGGCGGCGGCCGCTACGCCCGCATGTTCGTCGGGCTCACCCAGGGCTGGTACGCCGGCAAGAGCGCGGTCCCGTCCCCGGAAGAGGTGCGGGACCACGTCGACGAGATCCGCGACGAGAAGGGGTACGTCGTCCCGGACAGCATCGCGGAAGAGATGAAGATCCTCTTGGAGTGCTTCAAGTCGTAGGCAAGCGCCGGCCCTAAGGGTCGGCGCGCGCAGCGTGGGCGGAGCCCACGCGAAGTCCACTCAGGCCGAGCGCGCACACCACTCGACCGCCTTCGGAGCTCCCGTCCGCTCCCTTCCCACCCGCGCGTCCGGAGCGCGGAGGGGCCGGGGGTTCCCTGCGTGAGTTCTCGCCTCGCGCGTGACCTGGAGGTCCTGTCAGGTCGACAGCATCTCGTCGAGCACGGGCCAGGAGACCGAGCTCTGGGCGGCGAAGGCGTGGAGGAGGAGGTGGCGGTCGCCGGTTTCGCTGGGATCCGGTTCGCCGTCGCCGTCGCTGCCCGAGCGGAAGGCGTCGACGGCCTTGCGCAGGGTGTCGTCGTCGGGGGCGCTCACGGTGTCGTCGCTCAGCACACCCTCTTCGTGGGCGATGCCCAGCCCGTCGAGCCACTCCACGAGCAACGCGTTGCGACACTCGAGGAAATAGACGGCGAGGAACTCCTCGGCGAGCTCGTTCGAGGCGACCCGGGCCAGCGCGCGCCGGATCGCCTCGGCGCGGCGCTCGAAGGGTTGCTTCTTGAGGAAGACCGGGCGCGCCCGCATGGCGGCGCCGGCCAGGGTGAGGGCCTGGGCGTAGCTCGCGGGCGCGCCGTCCGAGAGTCCGCGGCAGAAGTGCAGGGCCTGCTCGGGCGCCATGTTGCGAAAGATCTCAAAGGGTCGCATCGCGGGCCTGTGTGTAGCAGAGCCAGGTCGTCGCGAGAACCAGGAGCGCGGCGATCGCGGAGTGGAGCGCGGTGACTTCGACGGGGATCCCCGTGACGACGTTCGCGATGCCCACCGCGGCCTGCACGACGACGAGGAGGAGTGGCAGCGCGTAGCGCCCGCGACCGGGCTCCCAGGCCCGGGCCGTGGCGCCGAGCGCCGCGGCCACGACGACCAGGCTGTAGCCGCCCACGCGGTGCGCCAGGTGCAGTCCCACGCTCCCGCGCAGGCTCGGGAACCACGCCCCGCCATTGCACGTGGGCCACTCGGGGCAGGCGAGGCCGGCGTATTGCGACGACACGGCACCGCCCAGACCGATCTGTACGACGAGCAGCGCTGCGAACGCCGCCAGGGCGATGCGCGCCCCGGGCGCGAGGGGCGGTGCGGGCGCGCCGCTGGGCTCGCGCAACGCCAACGCGATCGCCAGCAGCGTCGCGTTGAAGCTGTTGCCCGTGAGGAGGTGAGCGGTGACCGTCCACGAGGCGAGCTGGAGCAGGACGGTGAGGCCGCCCAGCACGATCTGGACCGCGAGGAGCACCGCGCCGAGGACGACCCAGGGGCGCGCCGACGCGGCGTCGGGACGCCGCCAGATCCACATGCCGAGGGCGGCGTAGACGAGGGCGACACTGCCCGCGACCGCCCGGTGGCTCCACTCGAAGGCGACCTGGAAGTCCATCTCGGGGATCCAGGTGCCGAAACAGCGCGGCCAGTCGGGGCAGGCGAGCCCGGCGTCGTGGGCGCGCACGAGCGCCCCCAGCACGATCAGAGCGCTGGTGGCCACGATCAGCATCGCCAGGGCGCTGCGCAAGCGGCGGCGCGCGCCCGGGGCGGGTTCCGGGGTCGAGGGCATTCGCTGTGGCTTTCCCGTAGGCTCCGCGACCCTACGCCATGGCGACCCAGAGCACCACGGACGTCGCGATCGAAGCCCGGGGCATCGCGAAGCGCTACGACGACGAGCTGGCTCTCGACCATCTCGACCTGCGGGTCGACGCCGGCACCTGCTTCGCCCTTCTCGGCCCCAATGGCGCGGGCAAGACGACGACCGTGAACGTCCTCGCCACCCTCACGCCGCCGAGCGCCGGAGACGCGCGGGTGGCCGGCTACGACGTGGGCCGCGAGGGCGCGGCCGTGCGCGCGCGGCTCGGAATGGTGTTCCAGGAGTCGTGTCTCGACGCGAAGCTCAGCGCACGGGAGCACCTGGTCCTCTCGGCGCGCATCTACCGGGTGCCCGAGCGCCGTGCCCGGGTGAGCCAGATCCTCGACGAATTCGGTCTCGGCGAGGTCGCCGATCGCCCGACCCGCACGCTCTCGGGGGGACAGCAGCGGCGTCTCGAGATCGCCCGGGCGGTCCTCCACGGGCCCGGGTTGCTCTTTCTCGACGAACCCACCGTCGGTCTCGACGTCGCCGCCCGCGCGGCGGTGTGGGATCGGCTGCGGGCGATGCGCGACGCCGGGTCGGCGACGCTCTTTCTCACGACCCACTCGATGGAGGAGGCCGAGGCCCTCGCCGATCGGGTCGGCATCCTCGATCGCGGGCGGCTCGTCGCCTGCGGCACGCCGGCGACGCTCAAGGCCGAGCTGGGCGGAGACCGCGTGTGGATCCGGGTCGAGCGCGAGGCCGGGGCCCGCGAGGCCCTGGCCGGTGTGGTCGGTGTGGCCTCGGTCGAGGCCGGGGCCCGCGGGCTCTGCGTGCGGGTCGACGCCGCCCCGCGGCGTCTCGCGGAGCTCGTGCGCCGTGCCGAGCCCTACGGGATTGCCGAGGTCGAGTTCGCGCGGCCGACCCTCGAGGACGTCTATCTCCATCACACGGGTCACGAGTACGCCGTGGACGGCGGGGAGACGACGTCGTGACCGCGCGCAGGGACCGCCGCCACGACGCCTCGGCGATCTTCTCCTGGCGAGCGGCGTCGACGTGAGCGCGCTACTCGACGTCTACCGCGACGCCGCGGCGATCTTCTATCGCGAATGGCTGCGCTACAAGCGCGACCGCGCGTACTGGGTGGGGCAGCTCGCGTTTCCGCTGCTCTTCGTCGCGTTGATCGGGCTCGGACTCGACGAAGTCGCGTCTGGGGCCGACGGCAGTCGCTACTCGGCGCGGCTGGCCGCGGGGCTCCTCGCGCTGGTGTTGAGCTCGGGGGCGGTCGGTGGCGGCATCACCCTGGTGGACGACCGCGAGAGCGGCTTCCTCCGGGCGCTCTGCGTCGCACCGCTGGGTGCCACCGGCGCCGTGCTCGGCAAGGTCGCCGCGCGCTGGGTGGTGAGCGGAGCGCTCCTCGGGCTCCTGATCCTCGCCTTCTCGTTCTTCACCCCGCTCGCGGTGCCCCATCCGTGGGCGGTCCTCGTCGCCCTCACCGCGCTCACGGTCTGCTTCAGCGCCCTCGGCGTCGCACTCGCCGTATGGTTCCTGGGGAGCGAGTCGTTCCGGCTGATCGCAGCCCTGGTGACCGTCCCGCTCTATCTGCTGTCGGGCATGTTCTACACGGTCGAGCGTCTCCCGGCGGTGGCGCGGGTCCTGGCAACCGCCAATCCCCTCACCTACGGCGTCGACCTGTTGCGCTACGGACTGCTCGGCACGAGCGAGTTCTCACCCGAGGCGAGCGCTCTGGGCCTTCTGGTGCTTTCTGCGCTCTGTCTTCCGCTGGCGATCTGGGCCTATCGGACGGGGCTGCGCCGCTGAGCGGCGGCCCGGGGCGCCGCGTGACGCGCCCGGAGTGCGCACGGGCGCAAATCGTTTCCACCCCTGCGACCTCGACTACTCTGCCGTGCAGACGAAAATCGTCACTTCAGGTCGCCGACTGCGCAGACGATATGGGGGCATGTCCACCCACATGACGCCCGTCCAGCCCGGACCCGACGATCCGCGGATCTTGCGCGAGCTGATCGCGCGCACCCAGGAGCGCGGCGCGCAGCACGACGTGCCGTCGGTGGTCGTGGGCTTCGCGGCCGCCGAGGGCGACCGCCTCTTTCCCGACTTCGTGGCCTACGTGGAGAGCGAGCTCCGCGTGGAGGACGCCATCTTTCGTCTCACCCGGGAGCGGGCGCTGCTCTTTCTGACCGACGTGAGTCGCGAGCAGGCCGATGAGATCGTGACCCGGCTCGAGGCCGGCTTCCGCCGCGACTTCCCGACCCTCAGCGAGACGCAGATCCAGATCCGCTACTTCGAGATGGCGCCCCAGTCGAATCCCCTCGCCGTGCGCGACGTGCTCCCCGAAGTCTTCGGCACTCCCGAGGCCTAGGGGCCGGCGACCAGCAGGTCGCGGAGCGCGGGCTCGAGCTCGCCAAAGCGAAAGTCGAAGCCGTAGGAGAGCGCGCGTTCGGGGAGCACCCGGCGGCTCCCGAGCACCTCGGTCGCGAGCTCCCCCAGCAGCGCCCGCAAGGCGAAGGCCGGCACCGGAAGCCGCGCCGGCCGTCGCAGCACCGCGGCCAACACCCGGGTGAGCTCCGCGTTGCGCACCGGCTCCGGCGCGCAGGCGTTCACGGGCCCCGTGTAGCGGGGGTCGAGACAGGCCTCCGCGATCAACGACACCAGGTCGTCCACGTGGATCCACGGCACCCATTGCTGCCCGTCTCCGAGCCGGCCCCCGAGGCCGAGGCGAAACGGGGTGAGCATCGCTCCGAGGGCGCCGCCCTCCCGCGCGAGCACGATGCCGATCCGAAGCGAGACGCGCCGGATCCCCAGGGACTCGGCGCTCTGCGCGGCGGCCTCCCAGCGTCGGCACACCTCGGCGAGAAAGCCGCTGCCCGGCGCTTCGCCCTCCACGAGCTCGCGATCGCCGGAGGAGGCGTAGTACCCGACCGCGGAGGCGCACACGAGGGTTCCCGGTCGCTGCTCCTCCGGGAGCGCGGCGATCGCCTGCACGAGGGCCTGGGTCGAGTCGACCCGGCTCTCGACGATCTTCGCCCGGCGCGCCGCGCTGGGGAGACCGCCGAAGACGGGCTCCCCCGCCAGGTGGATCACCGCGTCGGAGCGGGCCAGGGCCTCGCTCGGAAGCTGGACGCCGTCCCAGCCGAGGGCGCGGGCGCCGTCGGGGAGCGCGGCCGCGTCCGGGCGTCGACTCGCGACGCGCACCCCGTGGCCCGCCTCGAGGAGCCGCGGAAGCAGGTGACGCCCGACGAGTCCGGTGCCGCCGGTGACGACGATCTCGGCCATGCACTCCTCCGCGCGCGGGGTGGGGTCAACGGGAGACCGGCGCGAAGGCCTCCCAGAGCGCCTCGATCTCCCCCCGGTCGGTGGTGAGCGGGGAGAGCACGGGTGTGGTGACACCGGCCTCGACGAACGCCGCGACCTGTTCGCGGCACGACTCGATCGGCCCGAGGATCGAGATGCGGTCGACCATGTCGTCGTCCATCGCCGCGTAGACCCCCGCTCGATCGCGGCTCGCGAAGGCACTGGCGACCTTCTCGGCCTGCTCGGCGAAGCCGCACCAGGCGAAGAACTTGTTGTAGACCGGGGTGGCGACGTAGCCGCCAAAGCTCGCCCGGACCGTGTCGCGGGCCCTGGGCAGGTCGTCGGTGACACAGACCATGAAGCGGCACACCACCTCGTCGTCGGTCGCGTCGCGACCGGCGCGCTGCGCCCCGCGACGGTACGCGGCGAGCATCGTCTCCGTCGCGGTGAGCGGGAAGAGGTTCACGATGAGCCCGTCGCCCACTTCGCCGGCGAGCTCGAGCATGCGTTCGCGCAGTGCGGCGACGTAGATCGGCACCTCCTCGTGCACCTGGTTGCCGAGCCGGAACCCCTGGGATCGGAAGAAGTCGCCGGCGTAGGACGTCTTCTTCCGTTGGAGCGCCTGTCGCACCAGCTCGACGCTCTCGCGCACGTGGCCGAGCGGTCGCTCGAAGGATACGCCGTTCCACTGCTCGATGATCGCGTGACTCGACGACCCGAGGCCGAGGACGAAGCGGCCTCCCGACAGCTCGGCCAGGGTCGCGGCCGACATCGCCAGCACCGCGGGGGTGCGGTTGTACACGGGGACGATCGCGGTCCCGATCGTCACCGACTCGGTCGCCTCGAAGAGCGCCGCCGCCAGGGTGAAGGAGTCGGGCCCCGCCGTCTCCGCCAGCCAGATCGCGTCGTAGCCCCACTCGAGCTCGGCGCGCACCGCCAGGTCGATGCACTCCCGCGCCGACAACGCGCCGGCGGGGAGGGAGATGGCGACTCGGCCGAGATTCAAACGACGGCCCTCAGCGCACCCCGTCTAGCGGGGTTGCATCCGGATGGCGCCGTCGAGACGGATCGTCTCGCCGTTGAGCATCGGGTTCTCGACGATCGAGCACGCGAGGTGGGCGTATTCGCTCGGGTCCCCGAGGCGCGGCGGGAAGGGCACCTGTCGACCCAGCGACTCGCGGGCCGGTTCGGGGAGCCCCATCAGCATCGGGGTGAGGAAGAGCCCGGGGGCGATCGTCATCACGCGGACGCCGGTCTGGGCCAGGTCGCGGGCGATGGGCAGCGTCATGCCGACCACACCGCCCTTCGACGCCGAGTAGGCGCACTGGCCGATCTGGCCCTCGAAGGCCGCCGCCGAGGCGGTGTTGATCACCACGCCCCGTTCGCCCTGGTCGTTGGGGTCGTTCTTCATCATGTGGCCCGCCGCGAGGCGGATCACGTTGAAGGTGCCGATCAGGTTGACCTCGATGGTCTTGCGAAACAAACCGAGGTCGAAGGGCTTCCCCTCCTTGTCGACGGTGCGCCCGGCGGTGCCGATGCCCGCGCAGTTGACCGCGATGTGGACGCCGCCAAAGCGACCGACCGCCTCTTCGAGGGCCGCGTTCACCGACGCGTCGTCACAGACGTCGCCTTCGCAGAAGACGGCGTTGTCGCCCAGCTCCTTGGCGACCACGTCGCCCTGTGAACGGCCCAGGTCGAGTATGACGGCTTTGCCGCCGCGGGCGACGAGGGCGCGGGTGGTGGCCTCCCCGAGGCCCGAACCGCCGCCGGTGACCACGGCGACGCAGTTGCTGATATCCATCCAAGACTCCTGTGTGGACCCGACGCGGCCCGCGGCGCGCCCGGCCGCGTCGACGACGCGGGGGCGCGCGACGGATGCGCGGGGCGAGTGGGGGGCGGTGCGCTAGCGCTGACCGACCGGGACGTAGTCGCGCTCGGTCGCGCCGGTGTAGATCTGCCGCGGACGCCCGATCTTGAAGTCCGGGTCGTCGTGCATCTCCATCCACTGGGCGATCCAACCCGGCAGCCGTCCGAGGGCGAACATCACCGTGAACATGTTGTCCGGGGTGCCGATCGCCGTGTAGATCACGCCCGAGTAGAAGTCGACGTTCGGGTAGAGCCGCCGTTCCACGAAGTAGGGGTCGTTGAGCGCGATCTCCTCGAGCTCGACCGCGATCTCGAGCAGCTTCGAGTTCACCCCGAGCTGGCCGAGAACGTCGAAGCAGGCCTTCTTGATGATCTTCATCCGCGGGTCGAAGTTGCGGTAGACCCGGTGGCCGAAGCCCATCAGCCGCGAGGTGTCGTTGCGGTCCTTGGCGCGGTCGACGAACTGCTTTGCCGTGAGGCCCTCGTCGCGGATCGCCGCCAGCATCTCGATCACGGCCTGGTTGGCGCCGCCGTGGAGCGGGCCCCAGAGCGCGTTGATCCCCGCGGAGATCGCCCCGAAGAGATTCACCTGGGACGAGCCGCAGAGCCGCACCGTACTCGCCGAGCAGTTCTGCTCGTGGTCGGCGTGGAGGATCAGCAGCAGGTCGATCGCCTTCTCGATCGTCGGGTTCACCTCGTACTGCTCGCAGGGCGTCCCGAACATCAGCTGCAGGAAGTTCCCGACGTAGTCCTTGGTGTTGTCGGGATACATGAAGGGCTGGCCGATCGAGTGCTTGTACGCGTAGGACGCCATCGTGGGAAACTTGGCCAGCAGCCGGTGCACCGAGATCTCGACCTGGCGCGGGTCGAGCGGGTCCAGGGAGTCCGGGTAGAAGGTGCCGAGGGCACCCACCGCTGCCGCGCAGGCCGCCATCGGGTGGGCGTCCTTGGGCATCGCGCTGTAGAAGCTCTTGAAATCCTCGTGGATCATCGTGTGGTAGCGGATCGATTCGGTGAACTGGCCGAGCTGCTGGGCGCTCGGGAGCTCGCCGTAGATCAACAGATACGAGACCTCGAGGAAGCTCGAGTGCTCGGCGAGCTGCTCGATCGGGTAGCCCCGGTAGCGCAGGATCCCCTGCTCGCCGTCGATGAAGGTGACCGCACTCCGGCACGAACCGGAGTTGCCGTAGCCGGGGTCGAAGGAGATGTGTCCGGTCTCCGAGCGGAGCTTCCGGATGTCGATCGCCCGTTCGCCTTCGCTGCCCTCGATGACTTCGAGTGAGAGCGTTTTGTCGCCAATCCGCAGCTCTGCTGTGTCGGCCATGCGAAGCGCTCCTTTCCGTCGGTATTTCAGGTGGTTTCGGGTCCGCATGCTAGCCGACGTGCCCCCGTTTGACACACGCGCGGGCGCTTCTGGGGTCATTTCGGCTCGGAAACGGCTCCGGGCGACGCCGGGAAGGCTTCCCCGGCGGGGGAAGGGGGTGTCAACACGACGAGGGCGCGCCGCCCGCTGCGAGCGCGAAAACGCTCGTCGGCGTCGTCCAGGGCGGAAAATCGCTCGCGTTTGCGCGCCTGGACGACGAGGGCGCGTCCCCCCGCGTCGAAAAAGCGCTCGATCTCGTCGTTGTCCCGCAGCTCGCGCACCGGACGGCCCGCGTAGTAGACGAGCCCACCGACCAGGGGTCGGTCGCCGACGAGCCCGATCCGACCCGCCTCGCCGGTCGGCCCCGCGGCGTCCGCGTCCTGGCGCACGATCGAGGCGGCGGCCTCGGCGAGACGGCGGGGCGATTTCTCGTCGTCGATCGCCGGGAAACCCACCGCGAAGAGCAGGGCTTCGATCGCGAAGACCGCGGCGATGGGGGTCGCGAGGCGCAGCCCGAGCGGCGCGTGCACCCGCGACGCGATCGCCTGGGCCACCGCGCCCGCCACCACGAGCCCGGCCACCGCGCCGCCGAGGGCCAGCGAGACGGCGGGCTCGTCGAGGGGATCGGTCGCCGCCACCCACGCGCCGGCGCCGGCGAGGACGAGGCCCGCGACGGCGCAGATCGCGTGGAAGAGACGGGGCACCCCCCTCGTGTGGGCGGCCCAGACG
>JANQRO010000564.1 GCA_028284525.1 Myxococcota bacterium
CGCCTTCGGTGAGGTTCGACTGCCGAAGTGGGTGGAGGTGCGTCCCCGGGACGCCGAGACCCTGCGTCTCGAGTTCGAGGCCCTGGCCACCGCCGAATAGCCGCGTCACACCCGCCCCGGGGTGTCGCGTTCGCCCCCCGCTTTCTGCGCGCCCCGGCGTTTTCACCCTCACGGAATTCGGTGGAAATACCGAAACCGGGTGGTGTGACCCCCTCGCGCAGGGCGTGCCCGAACACACCGGCCCCGCCGCCTTTTTGGGGCCGCGTCTCCCCGTCGCGAGCAGCACGGAGACCGTGATGGCGAGTGCAGCGCGTATCCAGATCCTTCTCGCGGAGCCGGACCCCGAGCACGAGAGCGCCCTCGAGGCCTGGCTCGGCGAGCGGGGCTTTGCCGTTGGACACGCCCCCGACCTCGCCCAGCTCGGCCAGACGCTGCGCGAGTTGCGGCCGCAGATCTTGCTCCTCGCGCTACCCGGCGCGGCGCGTCACGCCGAGCGGCTCCTGGCCACGGTGCGGAGCTACGACCGCGATCTCACCGTCATCGCGCTGGCGCCCGAGCCAAGCGTCGAGGGGGCCGTCGCGGCGATGAAGTACCGGGCCTTCGAGTACGTGTCCTACCCGTGGACGCCCGAACGGCTCGGCGCGGTGCTCGACGCCGCGATCGAGGAGAAGGGACTCCTCGTCTCCCTCGAGCAG
This sequence comes from Myxococcota bacterium, assembly GCA_028284525.1. Taxonomy (GTDB): domain Bacteria; phylum Myxococcota_A; class UBA9160; order UBA9160; family PR03; genus JANQRO01. Next base: position 696 of record JANQRO010000564.1, read on the forward strand.
CGCCTCAACCGCGAGATCGGGCAACAGGTGCGGACGCGTCGTTCCGAGACCGGGCTCACGCTGCGCCAGGTCGCAACCCGCACGGGTCTCTCGGTGAGCCTCATTTCCCAGATCGAGCTCGGCAAGAGCGCGGCGTCGGTGTCGGCGCTCTACAAGCTCTCGCGCGCGCTCCACGTGAAGATGGGCCACTTCTTCGAGGCGGTGTAGGCCGACCCCAGCGCGGCGGCCCGGCCCCACGATCGCGCCGGTTCGCGACGCGAGCCGGTCCCCGCCCTTGCAGAAAATCGGGGCCCGGGGCAGGCTGCATTTCGCCACAGCGGCGGCACGGGGTTCCGACGGTCCCGACGACACGACAGTGACACCGCGGGGAGGAGTACAGCGGTGCAGAGTGTGGAACACAGGCGCCCCCGGCGCGGCTTGTCCGTTCCCGTCGTGACGGTGATCGACGAGGCGGGTCGACTCTGCGAGGACGACCAGCGCTCCCTGGTTCGCTACGTCGCGCAGGGCGGTCGCGGCGCCGACGTGATCTTCGCCGCCGGCACGACCGGCGAGTGGGCGGGAATCTCTCAGGCGGTGCGACAGCAGGTCGTGCGCGTGTGCGCCGACGAGACGCGCAAGCTCAACGCCGAGCTCCAGCGGCGCGACGCCCGCGGTGTCGAGCTCTGGGCGGGCGTCACCGCCCCCGACCCCGACGAGACCCTCGACAACCTGCGCGAGGCCCTGGCCAGCGGCGCCGACGCGGCGGTGCTCGCTCCTCTCTCCCTCCAGGGCGTCGCCGATCCGGTGCGCTTCGTGGCGCGCGAGGTCGGCGACCTCCTCGACCGCAGCGAGCGACGCATTCCGGTGTATCTCTACGACAACGCCGATATCGCGGTCGATCCGCGGGCCGCCCACATCCGTACCCGTCAAGTGAAGGCGCTTTCACGGCTCGACTTCGTCCGTGGCATCAAGGTCTCGGCGCCGCGCCGGGTGCTCGGGAACTACACCAAGGCCGCCGCCAGCTTCAACGAGCGCGGCGAGTTCGGTATCTACGTCGGCGACGCCATGCTGATCTTCGACCTCTTCCGGCCGCGTCGTGGGGTGCTCGGCGTGATCGCCGAGCACTGGAACCGCTATCGGTTGCGCGACACCCTTCCCTGCGGCGTCGTCGCGGGGCCCGCCAACGTGATGCCTCGGGAGTGGGCGCGGGCGTGGCAGGTGTGCTGCGCCGGCGACGAGGAGCGCATGGAAGAGCTCCAGGCGGTCCTCGCCGAGTTCCGCGCCGGGACCCGTGCCGCCGCCGGCAAGCGCACCATCGCGTGTCTCAAACGCGCGCTCTGCAACCTCGGTGTGATCGGAAGTGCTCGGGTCGCGCCGGGCACCCCGGAGCTCACCGATCCCGACGGGCGCCGCTTCGACGACCTCTTCGCCGACCTCCGGCGTCGCAACGTCGAGCGTCTCGAGAGCGCCGCGAGCGTGGTGTCCGACGAGGGCGCCGGGACGTTGCGGAGAGGTGCGTGACGGCGCGCCGCTCGGCCCCGGCGAGGGGCGCATGAGCGACGAGACGAAGGCGCTGCGCGACGCCGTCGCCAGCGCACGCGACAGCCTGGCTGCGGCGGCCGAGGCCCAGACCGCGCTCGCCGACCGCTTTGATGCCGACGCCTACGAGCGCGCGATCCGCCTCGTCGCCGCGCGCCGCGAGGCGGGCGGGCGGGTCCACGTGACCGGTGTCGGCAAACCCGAGCACCTCGCGCGCTACGCCGCCTCGCTGCTCTCCTCCACCGGCACCCCCGCCTACTTCCTCCACGCGACCGAGGCGGTCCACGGAAGCGCCGGTCAGGTCCAGCCGGGCGACGTCGTCGTCGCCATCAGCAACAGTGGCTCCACCGCCGAGCTTCTCGACACGGCCGCGCTCGTCCGCGGCCTCGGTGCCCGGTTGATCGCCGTCGTCGGCGGTCTCGACTCCACCCTCGCCACCCTCGCCGACGTCGTCCTCGACGCCGGTGTCGACCGCGAAGGCGGCGGCCTGGGCTTGGCCCCCCGCGCGAGCGCCGGCGCCGAGCTCGCCGTGTTGGGCGCCCTCTCCGCGGCGCTCGAGACCCACCGCGGCTGGACGCGCTCCGACTACGCGGCCCACCACCCCTCGGGCGCGTTGGGCAAGAAGAGCCGGGGACGCGACGAGCAGGTCCGGTGACGAAGCGACCCACGGGGGATCCGGGATGGACTACGAACACCGAAAACGCCGGAGCCTGACCTGGCTGCTCGCCGCGTTCGTGGGCTGGTCGGCGGTCGGGGCGTTGGCGGGCGGGTTCGCCTTCGCCGCGGCGGGCGGATCGGCGGCGACGGCGACCTTCCTCGCACCGACCCTCGCCGGAGTCGTGCTCATCGCGCGGGCCTTTCACGAGGGCCGCTTGGTCGATCGGCCGCCGCTCTCGCCCCCCTCGCCATGACCCCCGGGACCGGGGCAGCGCGTCTGCGTCCTCGCGGGGAGCCAAGGTCGGCGGGCGCCCCGGATTCGGCTTGATAGCCTGGTCTCCTCGGCGATGGCAGCGGGACACATCGACTACGACGGCCGGCGCTTCCGCTCGGTCGAGAACTCGGCGTCGGGCGACGTCGGCGCGTCCACGGTCTTCCTCTACCGGCAGACCGGCGCGGTGGTGTGGGGCACCTACGAGGGCGGGGCGGTGCGCTTTGGCACGTTGCTCGCCACCGCCTCCGCGGACGCTTCGCTCCGCATGCACTATCAACACGTCACCACGACCGGGGAGTTCAAGGCCGGGACTTGTGTATCGCGCCCCGAGCTCCTCGCCGACGGCCGGATCCGCCTCCACGAGCGCTGGCAGTGGACCGAGGGCGGCCGCAGTTCCGGCACCTCCACGGTGGAGGAGATCGCCGCCACGCCCGATCGAGAGGGGCGGCCGTGACGCCGTTCCGAGATCCCCGGGTGGCGGCGGTCTTCGAGAGCGTCCCGCTGCGCTTCCGGCGCAAGCTCTTCGCCTTGCGGGAGCTCGTCTTCGACACGGCCGCCAGGACGGAGGGGGTCGGGGCGATCGAGGAGACGCTGCGCTGGGGGGAGCCGGCGTATCTGACCACCGAAACGCGGAGCGGCACCCCCGTGCGGATCGCGTGGAAGGCGTCGGCCCCCGACCAGGTCGGGATGTACTTCCACTGTCAGACGAATCTCGTCGCCGGTTTTCGCGAGCAGTTTGCCGACCAGCTCCACTTCGAGGGCAACCGCGGCATCGTGTTCCGCGGGTCGGATCGCGTCCCCAAGCGGACGCTTGCGGTGTGCGTCGCGACGGCGCTTACCTACCACCGGAACAAGAAGGAGCTGCGCAGCTAGCGACGCGCGGGTTCGGGGAGCAGGCCGTCGTCGCGGAGCGCGTCGCGGATCGCGCGGGCCACACGCGGCTTGGCGGGCTGACGTGTGTGGATCTCGTCGGTGAAGACCCACTCGTCGGTGTCGTCGTAGAGGTCGCTCAGGTCCACGAGGGTGAGGGGCGCCGCCGCTGCCGCAGCGGCCATCTCGCGTTGCACACGACGTCGCAGGTCGCGCATGACCTCGCGCTTCTCCGGGTCGACAAACGCGCGCTCCTCCGCGGAGAGTTCGGGCTTCCAGTGCACCAGCGGCTGGAAGAAGGCGGCGAAACGCGCGCCGAAGCCGCGCGCGACGGCGTCGGCCTTCACGAGATGCTCGACGTAGGTCGTGGCGATCGCGTCGCGCCAGGGCTCGGTGCGCCAGCCCGCACGCCCGCGTTCGGCGGCGACGGGGACGAAGCGATCGAGGAAGTAACCGCCGAAGAGCGAGCGCAGTAGAGGGCTCCCGAAGGCGAAGAGCGCGAGCGCGGGGTAGCGGGCCTGGTCGCGCTCGAGGACGGGGTTGTGCTCGAAGGCGACGAAGTTGAACGGATACCCGGGGCGCGGATCCCACGTATCGGGGTGGAGGAGATCGTTGCCACCGTTGTAGAAGAGCACGAGGTCGGGTGCGTAGGAGGAGACCTCGTAGACCACCCGGGCGAGATCCATACCCGATACCGAGGAGAGCACGCCGAAGTTGAAGACTTCGACGCCGCCGGAGTCTCCCGCGGGATCTCTCCGCTGTTCGCTGCCCAGCAGCTCCTGCAGCAGTACCGCGATCGGCGGGTCGCCGGCGATGACGGTGGAGCCGCCGAGGAGAAAGATCCGAGTCGCCCCCGGCCGCTTGTGGGGGCTCGGCGCCCGGCCGCGATACCCGAGACGGTTGAGCGTGTCGGCCTCGCCGCCGAGCTCGAGGCCGCGAATCCCGGGCGCTGTCGCCGCGCCGCCGGCGTCGGCTCCGCGGCCGCCGAACATCACGTAGGGCTTCGGGTGCCGGTAGTCCTCGACGGGAAACTGCTGCTCGATCGGGGTGCGCGAGTCGAGCAGGATCCGGCTCGCCTGGTCGACGGCGCAGAATCCCACCGTCAGCGCGATCAGCATCAGAGCGGTGCGGCCGAGCAGGCGTTCGATCATGCGGGCCGGGTCGAGCGGTGGTCCGCGCGCGGGGAGGGGAAGTGGTGGAGCCGAGCGGGATCGAACCGCCAACCTCCGCGTTGCGAACGCGGCGCTCTCCCAGTTGAGCTACGGCCCCTCGGATTCACCGGGGATCGCTCTGATCCCCGAAGGGGCAAGACGGTAGGCCCGGCGCGAAAACGCGTCAACCGAGCCCACACGCATTCGCTTGCAACCCGGTCGCGGCGGGTGGCAGGCTATCCCCATGACGATCCAGGTCGGGACGATTCTGGTTCCGCTCGACTTCTCCCACCACGCCGAGAACGTGATCGAATGGGCGGTGCACCTGGCCGAGGAGCACAACAGCGGCCTGGTCTTGCTCCACGCCTACCACCTCCCGGTGGACTTCCAGCAGCTCGAGGGAGCCTACCTGCCCCCCGACTTCTGGACCCAGGTGCGCCAGGAGGCCACCGAGAATCTCGAGCGCTACGCCGCGCCGGTGCGCGAGGCGGGGGTTCCGGTCGAGATCGTCGTGCGCGAGGGCTACCCGGCGACGGTGATCGAGGCCGAGGCCGAAGAGCGTCCCGCCGATCTGATCGTGATCGGCACCCGCGGCCACGGCGGACTCAAGCACATGTTGCTCGGAAGCGTCGCCGAGCGCGTGGTGCAGAAGGCGCCCTGTCCGGTGCTGACCGTCAAGACCCCCGACTGAGTCGCCCGGGGGCGCTCCGATCGCGCGCGGTGTCGACTTGGGTCTCGTGCTCTTCCGGCTCGGAGCCGACGCGGGACGCGCTCTCCAGCGGGCTCGGCGCCGGTTCAGCTCGCGCTCTCCACCGGCTCGGAGCCCGTTCAGCTCGCGCTTTCTTCCGACGCGAATCCGCAGCGGTTGTGGGTGCCGTCGCAGAAGGGGCGGTTCGCCGACTCGCCACAGCGGCACAGCGCGATGGCTTTGCCTTCCGGGGTGAAGGGGTTGCCCTCGTGGTCGAGGACCTTGACTTCGCCCTTCACGATGAAGGGGCCGTTCTTGAAGGCCTGAATCGTGACGTCCGACATCTGACATCGCCTCGCTGGTGCAGGTGGATGAAGCCCCGGAGTATATGCCGCGGGCGAGGGGTCGGTCAGCTACCCTCCGCCGGTGTCTTCAGCGCCGCACAATCCCGAACGCAACCGATTCGGCCGGGTCGGCCGGGTGCCCACACCGACGCCCTTCGTCGGGCTGGGGGACATCAACACCTACCAGCTGCTTCCCGGGTCGGGGAGCGACGGGCTCACCCTGATCGATACCGGCGTGAAGGGCGTCGAGTCCCTCGAGGTCTTCGAGCGCGGGCTGAAGGAGTTCGGCTTCGCGATCGAGCAGATCGAGAGGATCCTGATCACCCACGCCCACGTCGACCACTTCGGACAGGCGCGGCGCATCCGCGATCGCTGCGGAGCGCCCATCTACGCGGCGCCCCTGGAGGCGCGGCGGATGGCGGGGCTCAGCCCCTCGAGCGCCGACCGGCGCCCCCACGTCGTGGCCTTCATGCGCCGCTGGGGGATCCCCGACGAGCTGATCTTCTACGAGAACCCGATGGCGAAACGCGCCGCCGACCTCCACGACACGGTCGAGGTCGCGGGGACCCTCGGCGACGGCGATGTGGTGGTGGTGGACGACCTGCGTCTCGAGGTGATCGAGACCCCCGGCCACTGTCCGCAACACCTCGTCTTCTACGAGCCCCGGATGCAGTGGCTCTTCTCCGGCGACCACCTGCTCACCGACATCTCGCCGGTGCCGCTCCTGGACCTCCCCGAAGATCCCGCCGTGCCGCGCCCCAAGAGCCTGGTGCGTTTCATGGAATCGCTGGCCAAGGTCGAGGGGCTCGAGGTGAGGATGACCTTCCCTTCCCACGGCGACGTCATCTACGACCACCGCAAGCTGATCGAGGGCTACCGGCTCCACCACGAGCGCCGCAAGCTCCAGATCGAGAAGAAGCTGCGCGAGGGCCCGCTCACCCCCTTCGAGCTCGCCGTCGACATCTTTCGCAAATACTACGAGACCCAGATCTTCCTGGTGATGTCGGAGGTGATCGGACACCTCGACCTGCTCGAGGAGGAGGGGAGCGTGGTCGTCGAGCTCGACGGTGAAGTCGAGCGCGCCCGGGTCCTCCACTGAGGTCGCCGCGATGTCGGTCAGCAAGGTCAACGAAGTCATCGGCGCCTCGCCCCACAGCTTTGAAGACGCGGCGGCGCGCATCGCGACCCGCGCTCACGACACCTTGCGCGGGGTACGCGGCCTCGCGGTGATCGACAAGTGGGTCGAGGTCGGGCCCGGCGACGCGCGGCTCTACCGGGTGCGCGCACAGCTGCTCTTCGAAATGGCCCCCGAGACCGTGTTCCAGATGTAGGAGGAGCGTCGGTGACGATCGCCTCGGTGTCGACGATACGCTCCACCTCGCCGATCGGGTGGCAGGACGCCCTCGAGCGCGGCCACGAACGCGCTGCCCAGACCCTGCGCGGCATCACCCGTCTCGAGGTGATCGAGGAACGCGCCCGGGTCGAGAACGGCAAGATCACCGAGTTCGTCGTGACGCTGAAGGTCGTCTTCACCCTGGAAGGCGCGAGCGACTGAGTCCGGAGGATGGGGATTCCCGCCGTCGTCGCCGCAGGGGATCGCCGGGCCGCGAAGCGGATTCACGGCGAGAGCAAGCCCTACCTGCAGATGGCGGGACGCTGTCTCGTGGCCCACGTGGTCGCCCTCCTCCAGGATGTGCCCGAGGTGAGCGAGGTGTGGGTCGTGGGCGACCCCGAGCGACTCGAGGGAGCCCTCCTCCCCGACGCCGCG
>JANQRO010000569.1 GCA_028284525.1 Myxococcota bacterium
AGGCCGCGTGGCGGCGGCGCCGGCCAGCGCCGGCATCGCCACCAGATCGACGGTGATGATGCCCGGGAGCTCCGGCGAGCGCTTCATCAGCGGCGGTGCGAAGTAGAACGCGGCGCCGATCACCAGGTGCAGCACCCCCGACAGGGCGATCGCGCGGCGCAGCTCGCGGCGCTGTGCCGCTTCGGCGGCTCGGTTGTGGAGGGTCGACACGCTTCGCTAGCGCTCCGGCTCGGTCACGATGCCCAGTTGCTTCGCCCCTGCGCGGCGCGCGGCGCCCATCGCCTGCACCACCCGCCCATAGGGAGCGGCGCGATCCGCCCGCAGATACAGACTCTCGTCTGCCCGGGCCTCGAAAATGGCCCGCAATTTTTCCTCGAGCTCCTCCAGGGGCACCTCTCGAGACCCCACGAAGGTCGCGCCGTCCTTGCGCACCCCCAGCACCAGCGGCTCGTCCGCCAGCCGGATCTCCTGGGTCGTGGTCTGCGGCAGGTCGACGTCGATCCCGTGCTGCATGAGCGGGGCGGTCACCATGAAGATCACCAGCAAGACGAGCATCACGTCGACGAAGGGCGTGACGTTGATCTCGGAGGTGGGGGCGACGTGGCGGCCGGCCGGCCCGACTTTGAGCCCCATCCCTAGAGGTTGGCGCGGCGCTCGCGGAGCGCCCGCGCCCCGCGGTCCAGGAGCTCGCCGCCGATCTGGTTGGAGTAGAGCTCGACGGAGTCGTTGAGGGGCCGCAGCCGGCCCACGAAATGGTTGTAGGCCACCGTGGCCGGGATCGCGGCACCCAGCCCCACCGCGGTGGCGATCAGCGCCTCGGCGATCCCCGGTGCCACCACCGCGAGGCTGGCGCTCCCGGCGGCGCCGATGTGTTGGAAGGCGTCGATGATGCCGATCACCGTCCCGAAGAGCCCGATAAAGGGCGCCGCGCTCCCGGTGGTGGCCAGGAACGAGAGCCCCCGCTCGAGACGATGGCTCTCGCGCTGCGCGGCCCAGGCGACGCTGCGCTCGATGCCGAGACGCTGGCTCTCGTTGCCCCCCTCGGCCACCACGTCCTGGCTGTAGCGCGCGATCCGGTTCAGCTCGGCGTAGCCGTCGAGGAACATCGCGGCCAGCGGGCTCGTGTTGCGGTCGCGAGCGGCCTCGTAGGCCGCGGTCAGCGACCCCTCCTGGTAGATCTCAAGAAAGTCGTCGGTGTCGTCGTCGGCCCGCTTGAGCTCGCGCGACTTCAACGCGATGATGCCCCAGGAAGCGAACGAGCAGAGTACGAGGAGAACGAGCACGAACTGAACGATCGGGTTCGCCTGAAGAATCAGATCGAACATGTCGACGCTCACGTGACGCCCCCCATCTTCGCCCCGTCGAGAATCAGACTCACCTGTTGTTCCGTTGAGCGGTTTTGGTTTCTATAACCCTCGAAACCCTTTGCGGGAATTCGCTTGTGCGGCGCGCGCGAGTCTAGGAGAGTGGTTTCCGCCCATCAACGTGGAGAAGGAGAATCCATGAAGGTCCGAGTCGAAACGCGAGACGTGGGACGCCTGCGCTCCGAACTCCTCGCCGTGATGATTCCCAAGATCGACAGCGAGAAGCGACGCCTCGCCAATCGACTGCAAGGCGTCGACCGGATCCTCGGAGGACAGCTCCGCCAGGTGATCGAGTCGGGCGACTTCCGCGGCAACGCGGGCGAGACCCTGTTGCTCTTCCCGAACGGCGAGTCGGAGACACGCCGCGTGCTGCTGCTCGGCGTGGGCGCCGACGCGGAGCTCGAGGCCGAGACGCTGCGCCGCGCCGCCGGGAGCGCGGTGTCCCAAGCGCGCTCCAAAGGCGTCGCGAACCCGTCCCTGCTGCTCCACGCTACCCGCCGGCTGCCCACCGCCGACGCGGCGCAGGCGTGCTCCGAGGGCGCGGTCCTGGCGAGCTACCGCTCCGACGGCTGGAAGACCAAACGCGAACAAAACGGCGACGAGGTCGAGGCGCTTTCGCTGCTCGTCGACGGCGGCGACACCCGCAAGGCCCGCGCGGCGGCGTCCCGCGGCGCGATCATCGCCGAGGGGCAGAACCTCGCGCGCCAGCTCTCCAACGAGCCGCCCAACGACCTGACACCGGCCGCCATCGCCCGCGAAGCCCAGCGCATGGCCAAAGAGGTGGGGCTGCGCTGCAAGGTGATGAACGTCGCCGAGCTCAAGCGACGCAAGATGGGCGCGTTGCTCGCCGTGGGTCAGGGGAGCGCCAACACGCCGCGGGTCGCGGTGCTCGACTATCAGCCGAAGTCCGGACGTCGCAATCCGCCCACCGTGTGCGTCGTCGGCAAGGGCATCACCTTCGACTCGGGGGGCATTTCGCTCAAGCCCGGGGGCGGGATGCAGGACATGAAGCACGATATGTCCGGGGCCGCGACGGTCGTGGGCCTGATGCGGGCGGTGGCCCAGCTGCGCCCCGCGGTGCGGGTGATCGGGGTCGTGGCCGCGGCGGAGAACCTGCCCGACGGCAACGCCTACCGCCCCGGCGACATCCTCACGTCGATGTCGGGGCTCACCATCGAGATCCAGAACACCGACGCCGAGGGCCGGCTGATCCTGGCGGACGCGCTCCACATGGTGAACAGCGATTACGAGCCCGACGCGATCATCGACCTGGCCACCCTGACGGGCGCCTGCGTGGTGGCTCTGGGGAGCTGGGCGACCGGGCTCTTCTCCAACCGCGACGCCCTGGTGCGCTCGATCCGCAGCGCCGGCGAGCACACCGGGGAGCGGGTGTGGCCGATGCCGGTCTGGGACGCGCATCGCGACCACATGCGCAGCCAGATCGCCGACCTGAAGAACGTGGGCGGCCGCGACGCCGGCTCGTCGACCGCCGCGGCCTTCCTGTCTCGCTTCGTGGGCGACACCGCGTGGGCTCACCTCGACATCGCCGGGACCGCTTGGACCTCGAAGGCCCAGCCCCACCAGCCCTACGGAGCCACCGGGGTCGGCGTCCGGCTGTTGGCCGAGGTCCTCGACGGGTGGCCGCGGGGCGGGATCAGCTGAGCCCGCGGGGGATCTCTCCGCGGCTCGCGAGGCGTTTGACGCGACGCGGAGAGGCGCTTATTGTCCGGCGCCTTGCGGACCCCGGGGCGCTCGAGCGCGGTAGCCCCCCGCGGGACATCCGAGGGACAGAAAGTTCGAATAGACGGCCCCGGGGGCCGTCCAAGAGCCCAACCACCACCGCGATACAGACTCCACGACGACCTCGCTGCACGCGCTTCCGGCGCGTGCAGCGTGCGTCCGGCACCCGCCGGACCGCTTCATCCGCGCCCGGCCGTTGCCGGGCTCACCCCATCCGGGAAGGGAGACCCCCATGATGCGAATCCGCGCTCTACTCGTCTTCGCTGTCTGCAGCTTCGGGTTGCTCGTCGGCGGCAACGCCTTGGCGGCGGGAAACGCCGAGAACGGCAACACCCTGTTCCAAGCCAACTGCGCGACCTGTCACGGCACCGGGGGCAAGGGCGACGGGCCGGTGGGCCAGGCCCTGCAGCCGCCGCCGCGCGACTTCACCGTCGGCGACTTCAAGTTCGACACCGACGGCGACGGGACTCCCGGCAACGACTCCGACCTGACCAACGTGATCAAGCAAGGAGCCGGCGCCTTTGGGGGCTCGCCCCTGATGGCGCCCTGGGGTCACCTTCCCGACTCCGACATCGCGGACATGATCGCGTTCATCCGCACCCTCAAGCAGTAGTGACGCTCCGGGTCGCGCGGCACGTGTTCGCGCGACCCGGACGCGCCTCCCGTCCCGGGGCCGAGAGCGAGGCCGCGAGCCGGCGCCCGCCGGCGCTAGCATTCGACCTGTGAGCAGCGACGGACCCCCCCGCGACGAGCGGGCTGTTTCCGAGACCCCCACCCTCCCCGCCTTGCCGGAGCCGGCGAGCGCGGGGGGCGAGCGGGTCACCACCCTCACCCAGTACATGGCGCAGCTGCGCCATCACGCGCCGATCTCGCGGGAAGAGGAGCGCGCCCTCGCCGTGCGCTGGGCGGAAGACGGCGATGTCGAGGCCGCCCGCCAGCTCGTGCTCTCGAACCTGCGCCTCGTGGTGAAGATCGCGATGGAGTACCGGCGTTCCTGGACCAACGTCCTCGACCTGATCCAGGAGGGGAACGTCGGGCTGATGCAGGCGGTGCAGCGCTTCGACCCGGAGCAGGACGTCAAGCTCTCCACCTATGCGGCGTATTGGATCCGCGCCTTCATCCTCAAGTACCTGATCGACAACATCCGGATGGTGCGGCTCGGCTCGAGCCGGGCGCAACGCAAGCTCTTCTTCCGGCTCAACAAGGAGAAGCGCGCCCTCGAGCGAGAGGGCTACCGGGTGGAGCCCAAGCTGATCGCCGAGCGTCTCGACGTCTCCGAGGAGGACGTGATCGAGATGGAGCAACGGCTCGGCCAGAGCGACCTCTCGATGGAGGCCCCGGTCGGGGACGAAGAGGGGGGCGCGAGCTTCGGCGACTTCCTGCCGGCCGCCGGGGAGAGCGCCGAGGAGAACGTGGGCGACGAGCAACTCCGCGAGGTCTTCCGCGAGAAGCTCCGCGCCTTCGCCGAGGAGCTCGACGAGCGCGACCGCCGCATCGTCGAGGAGCGTGTCCTGGCCGAGGAGCCGAAGACCCTCCAGGAGATGGGCGACGAGTTCGGCGTCTCCCGGGAACGGGTGCGACAGCTCGAGGCCCGCATCGTCGAGCGTCTGCGCGCCTATCTCAAGGACAACCTGGTCGACTTCGAGTACTACGCCGACCCCGACGAGGCGTGAGGTCGCGTCGCGCGGCCACCGCCGACGTCGCGCGCGGCGCGGACACCGCAGCCGTCTAGGTCTGGGCGGCGGCCGCGTAGCACGCGTCGACGAGCCGATGCAGACGCGCGACGCGGCGCCGCAGCGGACCGAGCGACGAGCCCTCGAGGCGTTCGAGGAAGGCGCGGCGCTCGCCTCGGGCCAGCCAGCAGAAGCCCCGCAGCTGGAGCCGGAGACGCGGCATCCATTCGAGGAGCTGGAGCTCGAGCGCCAGCCGTCGCGCCTCGCCCGGGGCGAGCTGGCTCGGCAGCTCGGTCATCAGGTCGAGATCGGAGGCCGCCGCCGTCGTCTCCCCTGGCGGGTACCAGGTGTCGGCCGCACTCAAGAAGACCCGCGCCGCGGGAGCCGGGAGCACATCGGCGGGCATCGCCGCTAGGCCTGGGGAAAGTGCTCGGCGACTTCGCGCCGCACGGCCCGGTCGATTTGCTCGGTGTCGACGCCGAGCTGGGCCCGGAGGGCGTCGTCCACCGCTTCGCCGGCTCCGAGCCGGTCGAGCAAGGCACGCCGCTGGACCGCATCGGTGCGGGCCTCGATCCAGGCTGCGGCGGCGGTCGCCTCGAGATAGGCGAGTCGGGCCTCGCTGGGCGTGAGCCCCCCGAAGCCCGGCGCGAGACGACGCAGCGGAATCCAGCTGCCGGCGTCGATGTGGCGGCGGAGCTCGGCCCGCTCGCTTCCCGTGAGCGCCTCGCGACGCCGCG